>CAZGJP010000086.1:0-9329 GCA_964526605.1 uncultured Lentisphaera sp. | reverse complement strand
CAGGAGATAGTGAAGGCCTGCGAGGCGTCCTTGAAGGCCGGAGCCGACTTCGTCAAGACATCAACCGGATTCTCCACTGGCGGTGCGACGGTCGATGACGTGAAGCTGATGATCGAGACCGTCGCCGGAAGATGCAAGGTCAAGGCCGCAGGCGGAATCCGCAATGCAAAGGACGCCGCCGACATGATAAAAATAGGGGCGGCACGCCTCGGCACCAGTGCCGGAGTCGCGATAGTAACAGGGCAGGAGGCGAAAGGCGGATATTAGTTCCTCTTGGAGGAAACGGAGAAAAGAAAGATTTTTTCCTGCATACAAAAGATTGTATTGACATTGATCACCTCGACTTCGTCTCGGCAAACAGGATTGGCCTGCTTACGCAGTCCAAGCAGGATGGGAGGAGAATTTGCCGCTGTCCGCGTTGGCGCGGACAGATGTCGGACGACAACTGAAAGACAAAGCCTGTGGCCTTGCCTTTCGGTTGCAGACCGACTGTCTCTCTCTCCGGGAGCACGGCAAATTTTCAATGAGCCGAAGCTATCAATGTTAAAAATTCCTTCCTTACCTTTGTTAGCTCCTTGTAAAACAAGACTGGGATCAAGTTAAATTCCATGACCTTTCGAGGTCTGAACTTAGATGTGCCCTTTGCGTCTTAGTGGTAAATATTTCTCCCTTGGCTCCGTTTGCTCCTTGTAAAGAAATCGGTGGGCGGAAAACTAGGGAAGGGTGGCAAGCACTTTGCGACATCATGGAATCAAGTACTTTGCGCCGCCTGCCCCGGCGTAAAGATTTTGTTTGCGCGGAGACCCGTCTCCGCCTACGGCTAAGCCGTGGCATGCCGCGCAAACTTACTTGCAGATTCTGCAGTGGCGGCAGTCGAGTTCGGGCGGAGGGACGTAGGCCTTGCCCTGCTTAGACGCCTTCCTCATGTTTATGTAGTTCATGCCGGCGAGGAAGAAGCCGAGGACAATGAATGCGCCAGGCGCCTGGTTCAACAACATGAACTCAGACTTCCACGATGTTATCATTTTGACTTCCAAAAGCGTTCCGGCGCAGAGAAATTCCCGGGTCAGGCCCAGGGCCAGAAGCGCGAGAGTGAAGCCCAACCCCATTCCGAGGCCGTCGAATAGCGAGCTGACCGGACCGTTCTTCGATGCGAACGCCTCGGCACGCCCTAGCACTATGCAGTTGACTACGATCAGGGGGATGAAAATCCCGAGCGCGTCATAAAGGGCCGGTGGCGCATATGCCTGCATGAGGAGGTCGACTATGGTCACGAAAGTGGCTATGACTATGATGTAGCAGGGTATCCTTATCTTCTGCGGAACGATGTTCCTGATCAGCGATATCACGAAGTTGCTGCCTATCAGCACGAAGGTGGTGGCGACACCCATCCCGAGGCTCTTCACCCCGCTGGACGACACCGCAAGAGTCGGACACATCCCGAGAACCAGAACCAATGTCGGGTTCTCCTTCCAGATGCCATTTGAAAAATCCTTGAACAACGACATGATTAGAATCCTTGTTATTCTTTCACGATTTCCGCCTTCTTCGCCTCGAACGCCGCCGCCGCGCGGTTGACCGCGTCCAGGACGGCCGACGAACTTATCGTCGCTCCAGTTATGGAGTCTATCTCTCCACCATCCTTCCTTATCTTCCAAGGCGCCGATGCGCAATTCTTGTCCTTGAACGAGTCCAGCACCTGGTTCGGGGGAAGAGAGTCATCCTTTTTTCCCGAGAGGACATCGTTTATGGTCTTTGTGCGGGTTCTGTTCGTTGCGACTGTCCCAAGGCCGGGGGTTTCGTTCTGCTCAGTCACAATCACGGTCCCGATTTTCCCGTCCGGAAACACCTGTGCCATGACCGACACCTTCCCTCCGTAGCCCTTCGGAGATGAAGATGATGCTGCGAATGCCATGAGCTTACCATCCTTCTTGGCCGGATAGAAAACCACCTCTCCCCCGTCGTGCTCGACCTTCACGGCGTCTTTCACCGGATCGTTGTCGAACTGTCCGAGAACGGTTTTCAGCGCATCCGCCGTTTTCTGGGCTTTCATCTTGGCGATGTCCTTCTCCGTGGCCTGGTTCGCAACGGCAAGTATCCCAGATGCGATCGCGCAGATCACGGACAGAAAAACCGTCAATGATATTATCTGTGAATTTTTCATTTTGTCATTCCATTTTATGTTGATACAGGATTCAGGATACAGGATTCAGGATACAGGATTCAAGATACTGGTCATTTGAAATTAGTAATTTGCCACTATCCTCCATCCCGCATCCTGCATCCTGCATCCTCCATCCTGCATCCCGCATCCTCCATCCTGCATCCCGATGAGAGACTACTTCTCCTCAATTTTTCCCCTAGTTCCGAAAGGCCTGTGGGCCGTGTATCTGTCAATCATCGGGGTCAGCGCATTCATTATCAATATCGAGAAGCTCACTCCTTCCGGATATCCGCCCCAAACGCGTATCAGAGTCGTTATGAGCCCGCATCCGGCTCCGAACACCAGCGCCCCCCTGTTCGTCATCGGGCTTGTCACCATGTCCGTGGCCATGAAGAATGCGCCAAGGAAGAGGCCACCAGTGAGGACGTGGAATATCGGCCCCGGTGTCGCCGCAGGATTGAAGTAATGGACAATCCCGGTAAAGACAGCCACAGTCCCTATGAACGCGACCGGCACCTGCCATTTGATCAGTCTCAATGCTAGAAGCAAGATACCCCCAAGCAACAATGCGATCACCGATGTTTCGCCGAGGCATCCGGGCATGTCCCCCTTCAGGTAGGCCATGTATGTTTCAGGGGCGGACAGTGCGGAGAACACATCCTTCACCGTGTCGGGCCTCGTCATCGCGGTTTTCGCCACACCAAGAGGCGTGGCGCAGGTCGTCGCGTCGAGAACGTATTGGTTGAGCGGATGCGATGGGGACGACATGTTCAGCGACGGCATCCAGGTCGTCATGAGTTTCGGGAAGCCTATGAGAAGCCCCACCCTGGCGACGAGCGCCGGATTGAAGGGATTGTAGCCGATGCCGCCATAGAGCTGCTTGCCAACGCCTATGGCGAGGAAGGCCCCTATGGGGCAGATCCACCAGGGGACGTTCGCGGCCAGATTCAGCGCAAGCAGTATTCCGGTGAGGGCCGCGGACATGTCCTTCCAATCGTCCGGACGGCCGTCGAACCGTCCCCATATCCATTCCATCGCCACGCAGAAAGCCACGCAGAGCAGTATTATCTTCAGGGCGGCCAGTCCGAAGAACAGAACTCCGGCCGCGCATGCCGGCAGCAGAGAGACAATCACCATCAGCATTATCTTCCGTATGCTCGCTCCGGAATGGATATGCGGCGAAACGCTCGCAAGAAGCTCTTCCTGCTTCGGTAGATTCATGTTCCCCTTCACTTCGCTATTTGTCTCCATCTCTTTCTAATTTCCCATGTTTCGATTCAAGTACTTTGCGCCGTCCCGGCGCAAAGATGTTTGTGCGGATGCCGCGCAAACTACTTCCATTGCCAACCTCCGTCATCCGACCCCTGTCGTCTGCGCCATCCCATCCCAGTACTTTGCGCCGTCTCGGCGCAAAGATGTTTGCGCGGAGACCGCGCAAACTACTTCCATTGCCGCCCTCTGTCCTCTGCCCTCTGCCCTCTCACCCCTTCCCCCCCTTCGCCGCCGCGCTCGCCGCCTGCGCTTTTCTCATTGCGTTTATCTCCGCCTTCGCGCGTTTGAAATGCTGGACGAGAGGCCGTCTCGAAGGACAGACGAAGGCGCAGGAGCCGCATTCCATGCAGTCCATGACATGCTCCTTCTCGGCCAGATCGAATCTTTCATTCTCCACATATACGCTGAGAGGTCCGGGCATGAGCTCCATCGGACACGTGTCCACGCACTTTCCGCATCTGATGCATGGCTGGTTTGCATACTGCGCAACTTCATCCATGCCAAGGACGAGAATTCCCGAGCTGCTCTTCATTATCGTCGTGTCGAGGGAGATCTGTGAGAGTCCCATCATGGGGCCGCCGGACACTATCTTGGCCACGCCATCCTTGCATCCTCCGCAAAGTTCAAGAGCCTTCGATATAGGCGTTCCAAGCCTGAAGCGCCAATTGCAGGGCCTGACCACCTTCGAGCCTGTCACCGTCGTGACTCTTTCGATCAGCGGCTTCCCTTCGCAGACGGCATCCGTGGCGGCGGCGCATGTTCCCACGTTCTGCACCACGCAACCTACATCCATGGGGAGCCCGCCCGTCGGCACCTTCCTGCCAGTGAGCGCGTAGATGAGCTGTTTCTCGGCCCCTTGCGGATAGCGCACGCGGAGGCTTTTGATTTCGATCCCGAACTTGTCCGCTCCGGCATTTCTCAATTTCTCCACCGCGTCGGGCTTGTTCGCCTCGACACCGACCATGATCCTATTCACTCCAAGCACTTTCGCGAAAATCGCAGCGCCGCGCAGAACCGGTTCCGGAGTCTCGAGCATGAGACGGTAGTCGGCAGTCAAATATGGCTCGCACTCGGCCCCGTTGATTATCAGGACATCAATCTTCTTGGTCTTCGGAGGGGAAAGCTTCACGGCCGTGGGAAATGCGGCGCCGCCCATTCCGACAAGCCCCGCATCTGCGATTTTCGCAAGCAACTGTTCCGGCGTCGCCGTCTCCCAGTCGAGCTTCTGCAATTCACAAAACTCATCCTTGCCGTCCGGGGTTATCTCGACGGCCGATGTCATCGTCCCGAAAACTCCAACTATTTCGGTCAGCGCGGAGACCGTCCCGCTTGTGGGCGAATGCAGGGGCACCGACACGAATCCTGTCGGCTCGGCTATCTTCTGTCCTTTCTTGACGGTGTCGCCCTTCTTGACGAGCAGTTTCGGCGGTGCGCCGATGTTCTGCCCCACTATCACGGTGTATTTGTCGAGAAGAGGGGCGTCCTTTATCGCCTCGGAGGCCGAGAGAGCCTTCGAGTCGTCCGGATGCACGCCTCCATAGAAATATATATGATTGTCGTGTGCAAGATTCATGATCAGGCGACTTTCTCCTCTTTCTCCCCGGGCGTCACGCCCTGCTTCTTCAGGCATGCGAGCGGGAATCCGCTCTGCAGGCAGTTTGTGGGGCATCCGGCGCGCATTGGCAGATCATTGGCCGGAGACTTCTCGTAGTTGGTCCTGACGAGGAATCCCTCCACCAGCATTTCATTCTCCCCTGCGGCCTTCACGCACTTCCTGCATGCTATGCACGGGACGTCGCAGACTTTCTTCTTGTCCACACCTTTGTCCTTCGACGAGCAGAACACATGCACATGGGCGTTTTCGGGGACAAGCCTTATTAGATTTCTCGGGCACGCCTTGACGCACTTCCCGCAGCTGATGCATAGTTCGGGATGGACTATCGCGAGTCCGTCGAGGATTTCGATCGCGTTCACCGGACATACACGTGCGCAGCTCGCAAGTCCGAGACAGCCATAGCGGCATCCCTTCGCTCCTCCTGCGATAAGATTTGCGGAGCGGCAGTCGCTGATTCCATTGTATTCGGCGGCCTTCCTCGCGAGGCTGTTGCTGCCACCACATAGGATAACGGCAACCTTCCTGACCGAATCGGAGACGGTCAGGCCAAGGAACGAGGCGATCATGCCTTTAGCCTCTTTCGAAGCGACCGGGCATCCACCTGCTTCGGCTCTGCCTTCTGCGACCGCCTTTGCGAAATCTGCACAGCCGGCGAATCCGCAGCCGCCGCAGTTTGCTCCGGGCAGGAGGGAGAGGACCTTCTCGACACGCGGATCCTGTTCGACGGCGAATATTTTTGCCGTCCATGCGATCATCAGGCCGAGGACCAGCCCCAGGCCTGCAAGAATCAGGATTGAATATAATATCATCATCTTTATTTGACCAGTCCTGCGAAGCCCATGAAGGCCATTGCGAGGATTCCGGCGGTTATCAAAGCTATCGAGGTGCCCTGGAAGGCCTTAGGAACGCGGGCCAGTTCGAGCTTTTCGCGAATGCTCGAGAACAGGACCAGCGCCAGCGCGAAGCCCACCGCCGAACAGAAACCAAATATGGTTGATTCCATCACGCCTCTGCCCTCCTTCGCGTTGATGACCGCCGCACCGAGAACGGCGCAGTTCGTCGTTATCAACGGAAGATATATCCCAAGAGCGGAATAGAGCTTCGGCGTCTTTTTCTGCATTATTATCTCCACGATCTGGACCAGACCTGCGATCACCACGATGAAGACTATCGTCTGGAGAAAATCGAAGTTGAATCCCGTCGCCTTCGCCAGCGCGGAATCGGGGGAAAGCGCGAATTTGAAGAAAAGCGATGTGACGAGCGTGGCGAGGGTGAGCACGAATATCACCGCACCGGACATCCCAAGCGCCGTGTCCAGCTTCTTCGATACGCCGAGGAAGGGGCATATGCCTAGAAACTTGGACAGCACGAAATTATTGACCAGTATCGCGCCTATCGTTATTAGAAGCAGATCATTGCCCATGGTAGAGAATAAGCTCCTTGTCTTCGGCCCGAATCCATGAGTTCATTGGCGGGCCGGAACCTGTCTCACAAAAAACCGGAAACGGAAAATCGGAAGCGCGTAATATGAAACGAAAAAATGAAAAGTCAAGCGGAACTCCAAGTGTCGCAGGGGGGGATGGGAAATGGAGTAGTTTGCGAGGCGTGCCTCGGCGTAGCCGCAGGTGGAGACGGGTCACCGAGCAAACATCTTTGCGCCGAGACGGCGCAAAGTACTTGAGGGGGTGGCGGCGCAAAGTATTTGCTTGCGCGAGAACGTGGCAGCGCTGAACGGTGCAACGGTTAATTCCCGACCACCAACAGCTCCGTCATCAGCTTCTTGAACCTGCGCATAGCCTCGGCCTCAGCAAACGAGCCGATGACTTTTCCCCTTTTGAAAAGGACAAGCCCACCGTCCTTTGCACCGCTCATGCCGATGTCGGCGTCCTTCGCCTCTCCCGGACCGTTGACTGCACAGCCCATGATTGCGATTTTCGCAGGCTTGAACTTGCGGCCTTTTCCTTTTAGCCGCTCGATCTCGGCCTCGACCTTGTAGAGGAGTCTTTCCAGTTCAAACTCGGTTCTTCCGCACGTTGGGCATGAGACCAGTTCCGGACAGGCCTTGCGGAGTCCCGCCGCCTCGAGGATCATGATTGCGGCCTTGACCTCCTCGACGGGATCGGCGGTGAGGCTGACCCTTATGGTGTCGCCAATTCCTTCGAGCAGCAGCGCGCCAACGCCGACGGCGGACTTCACCATGCCGCGGAGGAGGCCTCCGGCCTCGGTGACGCCGAGATGCAGGGGATAGTCGTATTTCAGCGAGAACTTCCTATAGGCCATGACAGTCGCCCCGACATCGGACGCCTTGAGTGAGACCTTGATGTCGCGGAAGCCGTGCCTCTCTATCATGCGGCATTGTGCGATGGCGCTTTCGACCAGTGCGTTTGCAAGAGCCTCCGTTCTTCCCTCCCCGGCCGAACGAAGTCCTGCCGCGAATTTCGCGGGCAGGCTTCCGGAGTTGGCTCCGACACGTATCGGGATGTCCTTCTTTGCGCACTCCTCTGCAATTCTAGCGACGGCGTCTTCGCCGCCGATGTTCCCCGGGTTGATGCGGATCCCCGACGCGCCGTTCCTGACGCAGGCTATCGCAAGCAAGCCGTTGAAATGGATGTCCGCTATCACTGGAATCGGGCTTCTGGCCGCGATTTTCGCAAGCGCCCGGCCCGCCTCGGCGTCAGGGATGGCGACACGGACTATCTGGCATCCGGCCTTCGCGAGAGAACGGATCTGAGACAGGGTGGCACGCCATTCGCGTGTGTCGGTGTTAGTCATCGACTGGACGGAAGGTGGTGCTCCGCCTCCGATCTTCACGGCGCCGACGCTTATCTGTCTTGTCGACTTTTTTTTCCGCACGGGTCAATCCTGCATTGATTTGATTCTTTGTATTTCTGGCGAAGCCATCACCTTGTCGAGGGCTTTCCTGTATTTTGTCCTCGTCCTCTTCCGGACTTTGAGCTCCGGGTTCGACGCCATGGTCGCGTGTTCCAGATGATAGACGTATCTGGACATCTCCGCGGAACTTATGGCATTGCATTTGCAGTTCTTCTCGAGCAGATCGAGATAGAGCTGTTTCGCGCAGGTTATCTTGTCGGTGTTCTTCGCGAATCCGAGATTTTCCTCCAGCAGGACGCCTGTCCTGTAGATCGCGCAAATCGCGCGTATGTAGAAGCTATCCCGTTTGCCTCCCGCGATGAACCTCAATAGCCCTCTTAGATCGGTGAACCTTTTCAAGGTCTTCTGCCATTCGGGCTTGAGGTCGAGCTTGCCGCTTCCAGCGCATGCGCCATCCGACAGCTTGCCGACCAGGAAATCGAGCCAGTCGGGCCTGCGTATGAACGTGTCGGAATGCATGGCCACGAAGAACTCGCCGCCCGCATTCTTCAAGCCGATGTCCAGCGCCGTCCCCTGCGCGGGCGAACCGCCTTCAGGCACGTCGCCGTGACGCTCGATCAGCCTTATCCATTTCAACGACCTGAGATACTCGAGGGATGCGTCGCCGGAGTCATTGTCAACCACAATGACTTCATAGTCGGGATAATCCGTGTTCGCCCTGATGCTCTTGAGGCAGATGCGCGTGAGCTCCTCGGTCTTGTAGTTGACCACGCAGATAGAGACTTTTCCTTTTACGAGCTCATTGTCCATCGTCGTCGCTCAAATGCTGTTTTCAGGTTTCATGATTCAGGATGCAGGCGGGGAACTGGAGGGAACGTGCCAACGATGAACGGCGAAAGATAATCTTGCTTCCCTGCATCACTCCATCTCCCCATATCTTCCCCAGAGTTGCGCGGCGGCCATGATGAGCCGCATTCCTGTCAGGCGCGAGCCGTTGTTGATCGAGCCTGCGGTCGCGAAGACGAGACCGCGCTTCTCCCTGGCCTGCTCGAAATCGCGGAGGAACTCGCAGACCATGTTCTCCTCCTCGTTCCTGCTGAAGGTGAAGGGGGCGAACTGGCCGTATATGACCGCCTTCGGACAATGCTCCCTGATCTCCGATACGGAGAGCGTAGGCCCGAAGTTCACGCCAGTGAGACCGAGACCGCCAAGCTGTGGAAGCAGATGGGCCATGTTCGAGTCCGAATGCTGGTATCGGCTGTCGCCCGGAGACGGACTGTATCGCTCGAAAATCCCCTTCAAGACCGGGTGTCCGAACAGTTCGTACATCTCGGGGTTGAATAGACAGCAGTTGTCGTCGGCAAACGAGAAGCCTCTGGGTGCCATCTCCGGACTATATCCGGCCTCCTCGTCCAGTATCGAGGCTATCCCTAGCATTGTCTTGAG
>CAZGJP010000085.1:7422-9386 GCA_964526605.1 uncultured Lentisphaera sp. | reverse complement strand
GTGTCGAGCTGTCGGTGGCCTATGACCAGGCGTTCACCGGCGTAATGCCGCCGAAGGACACCCTCGCAAACGCGAGGGAGAGGACGCAGTGGAAGCTCGACAAGATACTCCGGCGATGGAAGCTTACGGGCAAGGACAGAATCGAGGAATGGAGCAAGGCCAATGACGCGTGGTGAGAGAAAGGAACTATTGAGCGGACTGCTCTTCGCGAGCCCATGGATAGCGGGCTTCATGATCTTCACCGTCTATTCCGTGGGAGCGTCGCTCTTCTACTCCTTCTGCGACTACGACGTGCTATCGAGGCCGGTCTTCGTGGGACTGATGAACTACACGGACATGCTCCACGACGGTGTCTTCTGGAAGGCGCTATACAACACGCTAACCTTCGCGATTTTCGCGATTCCGCTGGGGATTGTCTCGTCGCTGGCCGTGGCCATACTCCTCAACATGCCGGTCCGGGGCAGATCCGTGTTCAGGACGATATTCTTCCTGCCGTCTCTGGTTCCGGCGGTGGCTACCTCGATGATATGGCTTTGGATATTCAACGGGAAATTCGGGCTTCTCAACTATTTTCTCGGTCTGGCCGGCCTGCCTGGTCCCGAGTGGCTGACAAACGAGCATTACACCAAGCCCGCCCTTGTGCTGACCGGGATATGGGGCATAGGGCACTCGGTGGTCATCTACCTCGCGGCGCTTCAGGAGGTTCCAGTCCAGCTCTACGAGTCGGCGGATATAGACGGGGCCGGATTCTTCCGCAAGGTATGGCACATAACCATGCCCTCGATATCGCCGGTGATCTACTTCAACCTGGTGATGGGCATAATCGGATGCCTTCAGGTCTTCGCGCAACCCTACATCATGTTCGGGGGCGGGACCGGAGGCCCGAACCGCTCCGCCCTCTTCTACGCCGTATATCTATATGAGAATGCGTTCACATACAACCAGATGGGCTACGCCTGCGCGATGGCATGGATACTGTTCCTGATAATCCTCGCGCTCACCTATCTGGCAACGATCCTGAGCAGAAAACACATCCACTACGCGGAGTGAGAGCATGATAAAGCTGAATCCATTTGGAAAGATGATCGTCCTGCTCGCGCTGCTTGTCGGATCGCTTGTCTTCAGCACCCCTCTCATATGGATGGTATCCACGGCTCTCAAGCCGATAGAGCAGACCATGAGCATGCCGCCGACTTGGCTCCCATACAGGTATTTCGCCGAAATCTCAGGAAAAAGGACTCCTGTGATCCCAAAACTCCGCATCGAGGAGGCGTCCGTTCTAGCCCGCATCGATGGAGAGAGGGACCCTCTGGTGATCGCCCGTGCGAAACTCGCGGATATCCGGAGGCCATTTGAAATTCTGAAGGAGATTCCGGCGGATGCCGAGAATCCATGGTCCGAAATCGCGCCGGAGTCCGACTACGGCGATGCGAAAGGCGCGGAAAGGCATTTTGTCCCGGCGAGGAGCATCGGGAGGAGCATCTGCCTGCGCTGGAGCAACTTCAAGGCGGCGGTAAAGGCGATGAAATGCTTCTGGCTCTACACGAGGAACACGCTGGTACTCTGCTTCTTCACCGTCACCGGCACGGTGATATCGAGCGCCTTCGCCGCATACGGATTCTCGAGGATACAATGGAGAGGACGGGACAAGATATTCATCCTCGCGCTGGGGACGATGATGATCCCGTTCCCGGTCGTGATGGTTCCGCTCTACTGCCTCTACAGGACCTTCGGACTGGTGGGCACGCCCCATCCTCTCTGGATCGGCTCCTTCTTCGCCGGGGCATTCAACGTTTTCCTGCTCAGGCAGTTCTTCCTCACGATACCTCGCTCGCTCTCGGAGGCTGCGAGGATTGACGGCTGCAGCGAGTTCGACATATTCCTCAGGATCATACTTCCAATGTCCAAGCCGGCTCTGCTGGTGGTGGCGCTATTCCAATTCATGGGCACGTGGAACGACTTCC
>CAZGJP010000085.1:5194-7412 GCA_964526605.1 uncultured Lentisphaera sp. | reverse complement strand
GATTTCACGCTCGCCCTCGGACTCCAGTTCTTCCAGAGCCAGCACGGCGGCACTGAATGGAACTATCTCATGGCCGCAAGCCTGCTCGTGGTCACGCCAGTCATAGTTCTCTTCCTCTTCACCCAGAAGGCGTTCATAGAGGGGATATCCACCACCGGCGTGAAGGGCTGAGGCGCACGCTGAGCGGCGAAATGCGGATTCCCGACGCTTGGTTCGCGGCATGTTCTTCCCTAGCTCCGTTTCCTCCTTGTAAAAACAGATGTGAAAAACCGGACGGCGGGCCAGCCGGCGTTCCCGGAGACGGCACAGGCTATCTGGCTACTTTTCAAATTCCGAGAATCTGCCTTTCTGGGCGACGGGCATTGTGACAGAGATTTCGATGTCGCCGTTGCGAGCGTATTTTGTGGATTGCACTTTCCCGAGCCTGTGCGCCAGTGCGGCGACATCGTGTCTGCTAGAGGGTATCTTGAGTGTCATACTTGTGCTGAACTTGCGGAGTTTCGCGGATATCGCCCCCATGAGGATTTCGAGCCCTTCGCCGGTCCTGGCCGATATGAATATTCCGTCCGGGATCAGCGATTTGAGGACAGCTCTTGCCAGCGGGTCGGCCTGTATGTCTGACTTGTTCAAGGCGGTGAGCATCTCCTTGTCGCCAGCTCCGAGTTCCTCTAGAACCGCAAGCGTGGTCTTGAGATGTTCCTCCCAGTAGGGGCTGGCTGCGTCGAGGACATGGACGAGAAGGTCGGCGTGGAGGGACTCCTCGAGCGTTGACTTGAATGCCTCGACTAGGGTGTGGGGTAGTTTGCGTATGAAACCGACCGTGTCGGAGAAGAGCGCATTCTGTCCGCTGGGAAGCTCAAGTCTTCGCGATGTGGTGTCGAGGGTTGCGAAAAGCTTGTCCTCCACATATACATTCGCGCCTGTCAGGGCTTTGATTAGCGATGACTTGCCTGCGTTGGTGTAGCCGACTATCGCGACTCTTGGCATTTCGTTGCGGTCGGCGAGACTTCTCTGGACATCCCTTCTTTTGCGTATTTGCGAGAGTTCGTTCTGGAGGACGGAAATCTTGCGGCGGACTATCCGCCTGTCAACTTCGATCTGCTGTTCGCCCTCTCCACGGGTTCCCAGGGCGCCACCGCGCTGCCTGGAGAGATGGGTCCATGCGCGTTTGAGCCTGGGCAGTGAATACTGCATTCTCGCCAGTTCCACCTGTATTGCGGCCTCCTTGGTCTTGGCGCGGCCGGCGAAGATGTCAATTATGACCTCCTGGCGGTCTATGACCGGAAGTTTGGAGAGCTCCTCCAGGTTTCTCTGCTGCGACGGACTCAGATCGGAGTCGAAGATTATGCATTCGGCACCGGAGTCCTTTGCGAGATTCGCAATCTCCTCGGCCTTGCCCGAGCCTATGAGATATCGCGGATTGGGTTCGCGCAGGACGACGAAAATCTCGGGCCTCTCCGGGATGCCGAGGGTCTTCACGAGTTCCGAAAGCTCGTTGAGGTGTTCGCGTGCCTCCGCGCCGGTCATGTCGAGTTCCTGCACGCCTACCAGCAGAGCCTTCGAGATGAATTTTTCAGTCTCTTTTTTTATTTCAATCATTTTGACCTTGCTGCTTTTCGATACGGGACGCGTTCGGCGTTCTTCCGTCTCCCCGTTTCTATCCATCCCTCGTCCTGCGTCCAACGCCAGCTGAGCCCCAATCTAATTCTTTTCTTGCTTGTCGGCGCCATTGTCTTCCGAGAATCCCGAATAGTGCTTCTTCATGCAGTCGGGGCATATGCCGTGGCTGAAGATCAGTCCGCTGTGCTTTGAAATGTAGGCTTCGACCTGATCCCAGTATCCGCTGTCATCCCTGATCTTCTTGCATATGCAGCAGATGGGGATGATGCGTTCCAATGCTTCGATTTGCCTGTTGTATGCCTTGAAGATGAGGATGGTCAGGACCAGGACCACGACGGTGACGGCTGTGCACAGGACGAGGTTGGTCACGAGCGTGGCGAATATGCTCCTGGTGATCTCACGCTCCTCCTGTTCAACCACCAGATACCATTGGAATTCCGGTATGTAGCGTATGTTGAAGTGTATCAGCTCGCCACCTTTCCTGTAGGAAGAGGAGTTCTCGTGGGACGAGCGGAGAGATTCGCGTATGAGCTGCCCATTTTCTATATAAAAAACGTATTAACCAACTTGGGGAATTTATTTCCCCAAAAAATAAACG
>CAZGJP010000085.1:0-5184 GCA_964526605.1 uncultured Lentisphaera sp. | reverse complement strand
TCTGTCCGCAAATCTTCACGTCGCCGTTCCCATCGAAGAAATAGATCTTGCGGTTGTATTTGGCCTGATATTTTTCGATGAGCGACATCACGGCGTCTATGGTGAGGCCTACTCCTGTCGCCCCGAGATATTCCCCGTCGTAGCCATATACCCGGTAGTTGATGAAGATCGTCATGGCGTCCCTGTTGGCGAGGTCCGGGTCCACATTTATCTCGTAGTCCTCCTTCATTCCCCTGACCCTGAAATACCACACGTCGCGGGGTTCCTCCGTGGAGACTTTCTTGAGCACTCCTCCGTAATAGTAGTAGTTCAAGGTCCTATCCGACACGAAGAAGCTGGTGAATGCGCCGAACCTCTCCTTTATCTCATTGAGATATCTGACTATCTGCTCCGGTTCCTTCTCGCCTGACAACACCCAGTCGCGGAGGAAGGTGTCGCATGCCATCTGTGACGACACGAAGACGGGTCTGAGCACATCGCGCTGGATTTCCGAATATACGTTGTCGCTGGTGAGGGGCAGTTCATTCCGCGCTATTTCGGTCCTGAGGGAGCTTCTCGACGTGTAGTATCCGAGGAAGCTGGTGAGCAGCGAACCGCATATGAGCACTATGAATATGCTTATGAGGAAGGCCTTGCGTCTTCCGCTGTTCATAATCCCGCCCATTTTTAAAATTCTGCTCTTCAATTTCTCTCCAGTTCTTTCCTTGGATTTCGAGATTCGAACATAGCGAGCCCCCCAAGCATCTATTCACCCGGGTGGATGGAGTGTCTCATTTCTCCCGTGTTCCGTATTCCCAGCCTTGTGAGGGCGAAAACGTATTTGCATGGATCATCGGGATTGATGTTCCTGAAGGCCCCGGTTATTTCGAGAGCCGCCTTGAAGTCCGCCGTCTTCCTCCTGGTGAATCCGAGATGGACCGCTATCTGCCACATGTGCGTGTCGAGCGGGATTATGAGCATCGCCTTAGGTATTCCGCTCCAGCCGCCGGGGTCTATTTCATCCCGCCTGACCAACCACTTCATCATGAGATTCAATCTTTTGCACGCGCTACCGGAAGATGGCTTGGGAACAAGATAGTTCGCCTTCCGTGAATTTCCATTCAGCATCGAGGAGAAGGCATCGAGAGCACTGACGTAATCCGAAGTTGCAAGCGCCGATTTGAACGCGTTCTCCAGGGAGCCATGCGATTCTATCGCGAGTTTGGCGTTCGTAAGCAGCTGCGCAAGCTCCGCTCCGTCGGTGAAGCGGTGTTTGAAACCGTCGAATGCCCGGGCAATGTCGGCTGCGGAGTTCTCCTCTACGAATCGGCGCGGCGACTCATCCATCCTTCCCAGCGCATCCCCGACGCTGCGGATTATCTGGGCGACTCTGCCGTAAGCGAGTGATGAGGCGACGAGGGCGGCGAGCTCCCTGTCCGGCACGTCGGGGTAGCCGAAGAGAAACTGCAACGGATCCGGACGGAGGAATTCCCGCCTGTTGTATTTTCCGTAGACCGCGTCAAAGGCTCCGCGAATTTCGGGGGGGCGGAACTGCGTCCGCTTCCTCCTACTGCTTCGAAAAGGAGTCCTTTCCAACTCCGCACTCGGGGCAGACCCAGTCCGCAGGAAGCTTGTCAAATGGCGTTCCAGGATTGACGCCGTTGTCGGGGTCGCCCTTGGCCGGATCGTAGACGTAGCCGCACACATCGCAGACATATTTGTCCATCTTGTTTTTCTCCCTGGTTTGGATTTGTTGGTCAAGACTTTCTATCTTTCAATCTTTTAGATATTGTTCCGCCAAGTTCGAAGCATTTCGCGAGGTCGTCGCTGGATGGGACGTATTTGCATGAGACCGGATCGGAGACGGTGTCCACTTTCATCTCCTTGAGGGCGGCATCGAGATGCTTTGTCGCTTCGCCGCTCCATCCGAAGGATCCGAACGCCGCCCCGATCTTGTTCTTGGGGCGGAGGCCTTTCAGGTAGCAGAGCAGGTCCGCAACCGTCGGGAAAATGTTGTTGTTCAGTGTTGGCGAGCCGAACGCGATCGCGCCGGAATCGAGCAGTTCCGTGGCGACATCGCTCCTGTGGTTGGAGTTCAGGGGCAGGAGTTTGACATCCGATCCGCCAGCGGCGACGCCATCGGCGATGGACATCGCCATTTTCGCCGTGCTTCCCCACATGGTGTCGAAAGTGATTATCGCCCTGTCCGATGGTTCCTGGCGCGCCCATTTCTCGTATAGGGATATTATCTTCGGAATTCCTTTCCCGCGCCAGATTGGACCGTGGTCGGTGGCGAGCATTTTGAATTCAAGCCCCAGGGACGGCAACTGTTCGATGAGCTTGAGGACCAGATCCGAGTATGGCATGAGAATGTTGGCGTAGTATTTCTCGGCCTCGGTCTCGAGAATGAAGTCGTCAATCTCGTCGTCGAAAAATTTCGTCGTGGCAAGATGCATCCCGAAGGCGTCCTGCGAAAATAGAATGCAGTCCTCGTGCAGATAGCTGAACATGCTGTCAGGCCAATGCAACATTCTGGTCTCGATGAAGCCGATGGTCTTTCCGCCAAGATCGAGCTTGTCCCCCGTCTTCACGACTGTCAGGTCGAGGTTCGGACCAAAATGCCTCTTGAGCGCGTCGGCTCCGTTTTTGGAGCAGAAGACCTTCTCCGGATTGATGAGCTCGACGGTCTTCAGCAACGAGCCTGAATGGTCCATCTCGGCGTGGTTGGAGATGATGTAGTCTATTTCGGAAGGTGGCAGGACAGATTCGATCCGGGCGGACATCTCTTCGAAAAAGGAAGCCTTCACGGTGTCCACGAGGACTTTCTTCTCGCCGAGGACGAGATATGCGTTGTAGGTCGTCCCCCTGCTGGTGCTGTAGCCGTGGAAGTCGCGTATTCCCCAGTCTATGGCGCCCACCCAGTAGACATTCTCCGCTATTTTTACCGCTTGTGCCGTGCTGCGCATGGTTATCTGTTTTTAGGATTTAGATACAAGTTACAGGATGTTTCCCCGCCCCGCTGAAAGCGCTGGTGGGCAGGATGCTTGCTCGCCCTCTCCTATGGAGAGAGAGCTGGCGAGCGGGACGCTTGATTGCACATCCATCGTTCTCATGTTCAGCGTTCTCCGTTTCAGAGCTTATACTGTTCGGCAGCTGCCGATGCATTTTGCGACCGGGCATGGCGTTTTCCATGAAAACGCCAATGGCTTGACGTATTCAAGTTTTGGATTTATCCGTCCTGCATCCTAAATCTTGTGTCCTGCATCAACTGGTCGCCGCGGCCATCTCTCTGGAGATCACGGCTATGTGTCCAAGCTCCTCGTTGATGAGGATGTCGATCTTCTCCTTTTCGGCGCTCCTCGGGACGAGTTTTTTTATCGCCGAGTAGAATACGACGGAATCCTTTTCTATCGCGATGGCGATGGCGAAGATTTCGTCCATGCTGCTTCCGGTCTTTATTAGGCTGGCGGGTGAGTCCTTTCCGAAGACTTTTCCTTCGGCCATGGCCTTGATGTATGACATCGCCTGTCCGTCCAGATCGGGCATGGCACTTTCGCCGTCGCCGACGAATATGTCCTTCATCTCGAGGAAGAGTTTTTCGTGCTTATCCTCCATCTGGGCTAGTTTTTCGAGGAGGATCTTCACTTCCGGTTTCGGAGCGAGAGACGCGGCCTTCATGTAGAAGTCGCGTCCGTTCCTCTCTATCTGGGCTGCGGTCTCGAAGACCTCCGCTGCATTCATCATCATCTGCTTTCCTCCATGCTGTCTGTCGGTCCTTCCATCCTTCAGGCCGCCGCACCACCTATTCCGCCGGGGATGTTCGGCATCGCGAAGATTCTGGCCGCAAGGTTCTTGTCGATCATGAAAAGCCCCTGCTTGGAGCCTTCGACCATCCTGAGCTGGTTGACTATCTCGTTCGCGTTCTCCTCCTCCTCGACCTGCTCGTTGACATACCACTGCATGAAGTTGGATGCGGCGAAGTCCTCCTCGTCCCTTGCGATTTTCGCAAGCTTGTTGATGCGCGCCGTAACGCCCTCCTCGTGTTCGAGCGCGTGGGAGAATGCGTCGAGCGCCGATTTCCATGTCGTCGGCGGGGCGTCTATCTTCATGAGCTTGACTTTACCGCCTCTGCTGAGGATGTAGTTGTGGAATCCCATCGCGTGCGCGAGCTCCTCCTGGGCCTGGACCTGCATCCAGTTGGCGAAGCCGTTGAAGCCCTTCGCCTTGAAGTCCGCGCTCATCGCCTGGTAGATGTATGCGGAGTAAAGCTCGTAGTTGAGCTGGCCGTTCATCTGTTCCTCCAGTCTCTTGCATATCATGTCTTAAGCCCTCCAGAGTCCGTGGAGATTGCAATATGCGCGGACGATGAGCTTTCCGGTCTTTGGCACGTAGAAGTCGGCGGCAGGCGCCTCTCCCGCCTTGAGATACTTCCTGTTGACGTAGTCGCCGTTGATTATCTCGACCCATTCGATGTGGTGTTCGGGAGTCATCGGATGCGCGACCGCGCCGACCTCGACCCTGCTGCCTCCGTTGGCGCCATCCTTGAGGACTGGAACGTGTTTTTCCTTCGCCGCGTCAACCGTGTTCTCCTTCTGGACGACCATTGGTTCTCCGCAGCACGATATTTCGCAGTCCGCTTCGGAAAGCATTTCGATTGTCATGTTCTTGTGGCATTTCAGGATTTCGCCTCTTTTCAGTTTCATGTTGAATTCTCCTCTTGTTGTTTGTTGTTTGATTTTCTGGAATCTACCAGTTGTTCTGCTTGATTTCAAAATAAGACTGCGGATGCGAGCATGCCGGACATTTAGCGGGAGCTTTTTCGCCGACGTGGGTGTATCCGCACTTTCTGCACTGCCAAGTGACTTTCTGCTTGCGGGCGAAGACTGTTCCACCCTCGATGTTCTTGAGAAGCTCCCTGTATCTCTCCTCGTGGGCTTTTTCTGCGACCGAGACCAGTTTGAACTTGTTTGCGACGTCCTGGAATCCCTCTCCTTCGGCGGTTTTGGCGAAGTCCGGATAGAGGGTGCCCCATTCGCATTTTTCGCCGTCGGCGGCTTCCTTCAGGTTTTCCGCGGTGAACGCGTGCCAGATCCACTCGGCCTGTTGGTCGGTCAGTCGGCCGAACGCGGCGTAGGCCGGGTTGTCGTCCAGGTCGGCGAGCAGCAGGCCGATCACGCCGCGCTCGCCCACCGGCAGCCAGGACAG
>CAZGJP010000084.1:0-9443 GCA_964526605.1 uncultured Lentisphaera sp. | reverse complement strand
TGGCTTCTTGAGCTTCTGGTTCGCCTTCCTGAGTTCGACGGCGAGTCTCTCGAAATAATCTCTGGTTTCATTGGTTCCGTCCCAGCCTCCCGTGTATTTGCGGAGCCAGAGCTTCTCCCAGTCGTCCAGCTTGTCGATGTCGAGTCCGCCGCTGCCAGGCACCATTGGATCGAAGGCGTTCTCGTCGAACTGCGCGCCTTTGCCATCAATGCTCATCCTGGGCCATCTCGAATAGATGAAGAACTGCGGTTCGGGGCTTTTCTCGAGGGTCAGATCCATCAGTTTCTGGATTATCGTGATGTCGCCTTCGGGGTCGTCGCCTTTTTCTCCCAGATGCCTGTCGAATGGCTGCAGGGAGACCACGTCCCATTCGAAGTTGGGAAGCGCCTGCTTGTAGGTCCCGTATGGATCTTCTCTGAATCCGTCATCCGGGTGCTGGTATATCCACGAGAGCGGAGCGCCTGGAATCATCTGCCTGCCCCACTCGAACTTGAATCCTCTTTTCAGCGCCATCTCCGCGAGTTTTCCGTATTGGACAGTGTCCGTGACGCTGTTGCCAATGTAGTAGATCCTGATACGTTTCAGGGGGGCTCCTGCGTCTTCGGCCTTCTGCTGGGCGCTCGCGCATGTGCATGCGGCGAGAATGGCGGCGAAAAGGAAACTGAATCCTTTCATGGCATATCCCTCCGATTGGTTGCGCTTAAGCTACGCCGTCGCCGGAAACTTTTCAAAGGCCGTCTTTTTGAAACGGTTCGATACGCAGGCAAGCTGGGGATTGCGTCCGAACAGCCTGCTAGCTAGAAGAACACGGTGATCTTCTGATTTTCTTCCGAGAATCCATCAATGGCCTCTGGGCTGATCTTGGTCCCCCCGAGATCGAGCCAGCGGAGTTTTGCTAATTTTGCAAGGATTGGCAGGGATTTGTCGGAGATCTCGGTGTCGGCGACTTTTAGATAGCTCAGCTCTTCGAGTTTCGCGAGTTCGCCGATTCCGTCGTCAGATATTCTGGTCCCGCTTAGGTCTAGAGAGGTGAGTTTTTCAATTCTGGTTAGGTTTCTCAGGCTTTCGTCGCCGATTCCGGTTTTGGATAGATTCAGCTTGCGGATTGTGTTGTTCGGCGGGAGCTTCGATGTGAGCTTGTCGCCGACTTTTGTGTTTGAGAGATCGAGGGAGGCTAAGCCCGGGTATATTGCTATGCCGAGATATTTCGGCAGGGCTTGGAGGGACTCGTCATCACAATCTGTATTCGCCAATGAGATATTGTCCAGTCCGGTCGCCTTGGCAGGATTCTTTACAATGCAGGAGAAGAATTCCCCCCTGCATTTTGTTCCGCTCAGGTCGAGGCTTGAGGGGAACTCTGGCAGGGACTTGAGAAGGCCGCCGACACTGTCGTCGGAGACAGGACAGTTTTTGAGGGAGAGCGTTTTTAGTTTTTTGAAGCTTCTCATATTTTTCAGGAATTCATCGTCCGCGCAGGAGTTCTTGAAGTTGCATAATTCGACATCATTGAGTGGAGGAAGAGCTTCGATGAGCTTCTTCGTAGTCTCATCATCGAGATTGTTCCGGTGGAAGCGGATTGATTCAACATAAGGTTTATAGTAAATATCCGGAAAGCGCGTCGTGATATGAAGATATAGTTTGTCATGAACGTATTTCGGCATGATCGCACACCATGCCAGGCTCCACAGAGCTTGCCTGTCAGTCAGATAGTAACCGACATCGGCTCCCTGCCTTTCGAAAATTTCAATTGCGTCCCGCCTGGAGATTCCGGAACGCGTCGAGAAGAAGATGCAAATGCAGATTGCAATGAAGAGGATGAAAGACATCAGGATTATGATTTCCCTGCCGATGGATTTATTCCCGCTCATGCGTTGCCGCCTCTCTTGAGAGTATTCTCCTTGCGTGTTCGATATCCGTTACGGGCTCTGAGTTCTTTACTTCGTTTTCGAGGGCATCCGAGAAATTCTTAGGGAACCAGCGCTTTTTGTCCGCCTCCGCTGAAATGTATCTGTTGCGCAGTAGAACGAGTTTTTTGTAGAAGGGGTCTGCGAGTATTGGATGCCTGTCGGCTATGAATCTGCCGCCGACATAGTATGCGAGAGCCTTGATGTTGATGTCTTTTGCGAGTTCCGCGGCTTCGAGCATGGCTGCGGCGGCCAGATGCCTGTAGTGGAATCTGAACGGGATGTCGGGCAGATTCGCCTCCTCCATCGCCCTGAGTTCTGCCGGTATCGTCTCCGAAGACCGGGGGCCGTATTCATCGTTTCCTCTTGTATAGTTTGAATCCGGCGCGAGTTCCGTTCCCATCATAGACAATCCGTATTGCCTGATTATCTTTGCGGCGTTATATTTTGCGAGCGCTCTTTCATCAGCCCCGAGCTTCTTGTCCTCTGCTTTTTTGAGGAAAGCGAACAGGGTTTTCGCTCTTTCGACCAGCTTTGAGGGCATGTATTTGATTGCGTTGTCGTAGTCCTTTTCACGCATCATTCTTCGCGCGAGCAACCATCTTAACTGGCCGTAGATGTCGAAGTTGTAGAAGTTGAGATGGCAGTAGTCATAGTTATAGCGGACTTTGCCCAGATAGTGGTCGCCGTCCTTGTATTCCAATCTGTCGGATATCTCGTCTCTGTCGAAAGTGTCATTGCCGGTCTCATCCCTCAGCCTTAGATACTCCTCGTATTCATCGTCGGATTTGAAGAATGTTTTTCTTCTTCCTTCGTATGCGTCAACATAGGCTTTCAGTTCTTTGATTTCGAGTATTGACTCCGCGATGTATGCGGCATCTGCCCAGGAGCCTGCCTTCATGAAGCAGTGCAGTGCCTCCATGAAGTCGCGCCTGTGTATTGAAGTGACGCCCAGTTGACCATAAACCTCTTCGTGGAAAGCATGTGAGAAGCCTTCGGAGATGAATCTTATTGTGCCGACGATTTTCATTTCATTTTTGTCCTTAGCGTCTTTGAAAATGGCGAGCCATTTCTTGTAGTGTTCGGCGGCTTCGTCGTGCCTGCCGTGGTTGCGGGCGATTTCGGCTCTCAGCCATGTTGCGAGGAGGGAGTCCTGCCCGCTGCTTTGGAGCCAGCGCTCCGCTTCGAAATTCATTCCTGATTCATAAGCGATAAATGCCATTCTTTCGCTCATCAGCTTTGTTCTCTTTGCCAGAATGATGCCAGGCTTGGCAATTTTCTCATATCCCCGCATTCTTGAGAGATATCTTGCAAGGATCATTTCCGCGCACACATCGTCATCGGCTAATTTCTCGAGTTCTGAATCCCCTTCCATTGCGGTTTCAGCCAGAAGTTGAACTGCGATGGATATGAGAGAAGCGTGCTCCCCTTCGATGGGGACAGTGGCTCGACAGTAGTATGCAAAGGCTTTGAGACCGTATTTCAACTTTTCAGCCTTGTCTGTCTCGCATATAAAGTCTCTCTTGAAAGATGCGAATGCGAGACCGCAGCTGTCCTTGAATCCATAGTCAACGGCTTTTCTAACGGCTTCATAGCTTTTGTGTGCGTTTTCGATCCTGGACTCTTTGGAATGGAGATTTCCGATCATGTATAGGGCGTGGACTGTCCTGTATTTTCTTGACTTCTCCGGGAGATTTAGGAGTTTCTTCCACTCGTCGGGGATTTTGTTCGAGAAGGGGTTTTCGTTCATGGTCTTCACGCCGTCAAGGTATAGGACGAATTCTTCGACCAATGGCTTCAATGCGTCAGGGAACTCAGGCTTAACGGGGCTTTTCTCTCCCGCCCGGACAGCGTCTGCGAATTTCGTAAATTGGAAGATTATTTTATTTCGTTCCTGTCCGGAAGGAATGATCTTTTTGGCCTCGTCCGAGTTCATCATCTCGGTGAAGTCGGAAATATCCGCGTCGCTGCTGTTCATTGAGGAGGGTTTGTATTCGGGGATTTTGTCTGTCTCCGGCATGTATTGCTTTGCGACGATGAGCAGCAGGCTTCCGAATTCGGAGCTTGCCCGGCTTGTCCTCTCATCGCCATCAATGAAAGTCGGCGGGAACCAAGGCCCGCAGGCGTCACATGGCATGAGTGCTGCGAAAATCGCAAAGACGAAGAATATGATAAAGGATGATTTTTTCATGATAGGTAAAAAACTTTCAGATTCATTTTCCGTTCGCTTACTATCCTGTAGCAAACGAAAAAGTCCACAAAAAAGGCAGAAAAAAATATGAAGAGAAAAAATGAAAGATGGTCTACGGTCTGAATATGATTTCGCAACTACGAAGGGCGGAATTAAGGGTAAGTATGTTCGGGATTATCGTAACGGGACAAATTTAGTTCTCTTGGCTCCTGATGTGGCGGAAGTTTTTCATAATACGTCGTCGGTTAATTCAGCCTTGCGTTCATTGATAGGCATCGCCAAATCTCATGTGCCAAGCAGACATTCAAACTCTAAAAAGTTGTTTCAACTGAGTCCTTGATCCCTGAGCATCTATTTTTTTGTTCCATACGCTCGGCCTGTCTCGGCGTAGTGCGAAGCACGAAGACGGAAGAGCGCATACTACTTCATTTCACGGCGGGAGAGCTTTATTTGGTGTCCTGGGCCGTGACAGTGATTTTCGGATTTGACCTGAGCCCTCTGATCCAGGCGATTTTTGAATTTGTTCCGGGCTCTGGGACATTGAATAGGATTTTTTGCGGAAGCAATCCTGGCAGATGGATTTCGGAGAGGGTCTTAGCAGTCGGATATAGACCATAATCGCAGTAAATATCTTCATCGGAAGATATTTCCAGCACTGCATTCTCTACACCGATGACTCCTTTGTTCGATACGATGATTTCGCGCAGGTCCTTGTCTTCCGCGCTGACATTGATCTCAGCGCCAATTGACGGCTCTGGTATCTGTCCATTCTGTATTTCTGAAATTGTAGTTCTGTCGAGGCAGAGGCGGTCACCGATTACAGGGAGTCTGAACCAGATTACGCCGATGCAGTTCGGGCTTTTGAGTGCTTTTTTGCGAATTTCGCATAGTTCCTTCAGGTCCGGGACTGAAAATTTGGAACGGAGATTGTCGGTTCTTGATACTATATTTTCAGCGGAGATGCGAGCGAATTTTCCGTTTTTTGCGTCGAATAGGATTTCATATCCGTAAGATGGGATTGCAACGCGGAATCTTCTTCCGAGCCGTTCTGCGCGGTCAATCGCGTCAGATGCTGTTTTGAAGTTCATTATCTGCGCTTTTTCCGAGATGTTCTTTGGGACATCGAGGCCATGTATTTGCAGGACATATTCGTCGGCGACGGACGCGAGTTCGTAGAATGATTTTCTGCCGAGATGGCAGGGGAGGGCGGTGATTGAGAATTTTAGGTCCGGCTGAGATGATTTTATTTTTCGCAGGAATTCGCAGTATTTGTCTAGCAGTCTTTCTGGACAGTCGAGGTCGAGCTGGATTTCCTGGAGCTTGATATTCTGAGTTGCGAACTCCTTTTGAACTGATTCGATTTCGGATTGCAGGACTTTTTCCATCGTTGTTGGATTTTTTTTGAGCCAATTCTTTGAATAATGTATTCTGAACACCGGGATAGGGGAGTTTTCAAGGGCTTTGAATGAATTCCAGTCGGGGGATGTTCTTGCGGCGATTCCGTCATTCATCTCGCGAGACAGAAAATAAAAGCGAGTGCTGGCTGGCTCATCCAAGACCGCTTTAGAGACAGTTTCGCTCCAGTTCCTCTGCCAGATGTAGAATGTGTCATTGGTGTTTTTTGTGGAGGGATGTCTGGATCTTAAATCATCGGCGCGCCAGCCGGGAATCATGTAAATTATCAGGACTAGCGCAGTTGTGGCGAGGATGGATGCAGATAAGAGCTTAAGTGCCACTCTCATCTATTTCAGCTTCATTCCGGTGCACTTTTCGATTGCGGCGACGATTGCTGCAAGGCGGACAGGTTTTTCGAGGATGATCTTGACGTCGAGCTTGGAGAGCTCCTCCTTGACTTCGCTGGAGAGATATGCGCTTGCGACGATGACCTCGACGTCGGCGGTGTTTTCGTTTTTTCTCAGCAGCCGGCAGAATTCGATTCCGTTCATGTTGGGCATGCGCAGGTCGGCCACGACCAGGTCCGGGTTCCACGAGCCGAGGATGAGTGCGCCCTCCATTCCGTCCTTCGCCTCCCGGAGCTCGTAGCCGTCGAAGACATCGAGGGCTTCGGATATGAAGCGCCTGAACATCTTGTCGTCGTCGATGACGAGTATCCGGGTCTGCTCGCTTTCGATGCTTCCTGAGACTTCGAAGCCTCTTTTCTGTGCGAACTTGTCGAGTTCATCCTTTGTGAAGCGGTAGTGGCCGCCTGGGGTTGTCCCGACGGACAGCAACTTCTGGCGGACCCAGTTGGAGAGGCTTGATCTGGAAATTCCCAGATACTTTGCCGCTTCGGTTGACTTGAGATATTTTTTCATGCTCTATGCCTGTGGCATCTTGAGCCACTTTTTCGCCTTGGAGCTCCTGACCACCGTTTCGATGAAGGCCAGGCCTCTCACGCCCTCGTCCGCGCCTGGGAAGTCGAGGCAGTCCGCCGGGATTTTCCTTCCTTCGATCCTGCAGAGCAGGGAGTCGGCGAAGTTGAGGTAGTTGTTCGCGAAGGCTTCGAGGAAGGCCTCGGGATGTCCGAAAGGAATTCTTGTGCATCGCGCGGCGGCGGGGCTCTTTTTGCCGACGTATCCGTTGCCGCGCCTCCATATCTGGACGGGAGCGTCAATTTCCTTCACATACAGGTAGTTGGGGTGTTCCTGATGCCATTCGAGGCTTCTCTTGTCGCCGTAGATCCATATTGCGAGGTTGTTCTCCTCCCCGATGGAGACCTGGCTGGCGTGGAGTATGCCTTTCGCTCCCTTGTCGAAGTGAAGCAGGCAGTTCCCGTCATCATCCAGCGGCCTGCCTGGGACGAAGGTCGTGATGTCGGCGCATATCTCGGTGATCTTGTGCCCGGAGATGTATTCGGCGAGGTTTGCTGCGTGGGTGCCGATGTCGCCGATGCATCCTGCCGCCCCGCTCTGCTTCGGATCCGTGCGCCAGGCGGCCTGTTGCTGGCCTTCGCGCTCGATGGGCTTTATCAGCCAGCCTTGGGGATACTGGACCACTATCTTGTAGATTTTGCCGATGTCGCCCTGCCTCACCATGTCCCTGGCGAGTTTGACCATGGGATAGCCGGTGTAGTTGTGCATGAGGCCGAAGATTTTTCCAGTCTTTTTCACGATGTCCCTGAGCTTTCTCGCTTCCGCGAGTGTCATGGTCATGGGTTTTTCGCACATGACGTTGAACCCGGCCTCGAGAAAATCCTTTGCGATCGGGAAGTGCCAGTTGTTTGGAGTGGTGACGGCCACGAAGTCAATCGCATCCTCCCCGAGCGCCTTCTCCTTGCGAATCATCTCCTTGTAGTCGTTGTAGGTTCTTTCCGGGGATATGCAGAGTTCCCTGCCCATCTGCTGGCTCTTCTCCGGGTTGATGTCGAAGGCGCCGGCGACGATGTCTATCTTGCCGTCGAGCCTTGCAGCCTTCCTGTGGACCTCTCCTATGAACGCTCCAGGTCCTCCCCCGACCATCCCCATGCGCAGTTTTCTCTTCATGTCCTTCCCCGTGTGTTATTTAAAAATAGATTTGCGTTCGGCGAGCACCGACGCTCGAATCGCTTGAAACCGGGAATATACACCACGCCTTCGCAAAGTCGAACTCGATTCTTGACCACGATAAGCAGGCTTTGCCGATGCGTGCGGGAGAACGGCAAGCCGAGCTGTCTCTTCCGCCTATCTACCGAGCACTAGCTTCTCATCGCCATAGGCGAGAAGGTGAATATCAGCTTCCCCCTGACTATCCCCTCGCGGCAGTTGAGCTCCAGTCCGATCAATGTCCCGGTCTCGACCGGGATCCTGCAGTCGCCGGAATCCCTGAGGAGCTCCTTCAGACAGGAGCTTATGTCCGGCTCGTGGCCTACGGCGAGTATCCAGTCCTGGTCGCCGCATTCCACTCTCGACTTGATCGCCTTCATTATCTCGTCCACGCCGGCGCCGGGCATTATCGATGGCGCGACCTGGACTGGAGGGGGGTCGGGAAGATTGGCGGAAATGGTCTCGGCCGTCTCCCGCGTGCGTTTGAAGGGGCTGCATATTATCAGCTTCGGCTCGAGGCCGAGCGATTTCATGAACGCCGCCGCGTAGGATGCGTCGCCCCTGCCGGACTCCGTGATTCCGCGTTCGGAGTCGCGGACATCGGAAGACGGCTGAACCGCCTCGGCCGTTCTCATCAGCATCACTAGCATTTGAGCTTCCCACGCATTTTAGTGCTTGGAGACATTGCATTTGAAACCTCTTAATATAGTTTTACCACCGCCAAAAAGCAATGTCCGGGGAAATTATGAAGATATTGATAGCGCCAAATGCGTTCAAGGGGTCGCTCGCAGCGATCGAGGCCGCCAGGGCGGTCGAATCGGGACTGAAAAGGATAAAGGGAAGCTTTGAAATCGAAGTCCTTCCAATCGCGGATGGAGGAGACGGGCTTGTCGATGCCTTCCTATCCGCGAAAATCGCAAGGCGCAGGAGGGCGCGGGTGTCCGATCCTCTCGGGAGGAGGATAGTGGCGGACTTCGCTTACATGAGGCGGAAGAAGACTGCCGTGATGGAGATGGCGCTCGCATCGGGACTCGCCCTCCTGAAGGATAGCGAAAGGGATCCTGCCAGGGCGACAAGCCGTGGGACTGGCGAACTGATCCTCCATGCAGCGCATGCCGGAGCGAAGAATATCATCCTTGGAATCGGTGGCAGCGCAACATGCGACGGCGGGATAGGTGCTCTCTCGGCGCTGGGAGTGAAATTTATGGACAAGTCCGGCCGCGAGCTCGATGCGGTTCCGGAAAATCTCCGTGAAATAAGCAAATTGGACTGCTCCCGCGTGGATAGGAGCATAGCATCGTTGAAAATGGAGATAGCCTGCGACGTGGAGAACCCGCTTCTTGGCGCGGAGGGTGCGGCGAGAGTTTACGCCCCTCAGAAGGGTGCGGACAAGGCGCAGGTTCTCCAGCTGGAAAAGGGGCTTGCGAATTTCGCGAGGGCGGTCGAGGTTTGCACTGGCGTTGGGATTGCCGGGATGAGGGGAGCCGGGGCGGCCGGTGGCATAGGCGGGGCCTTCCACGCGATTTTCGGGGCGCGGATGCGCAAGGGTACCGACATCATCTTTGACGCCCTCGATGTGGAGAGGAAGATCCGGGGTTCCGATCTGGTCTTCACTGGCGAAGGAAGGATTGACTTCCAGACCGCCTTCGGGAAGGCTCCCGCCGAGATTGCGAAAATCGCAAGACGGCATGGAGTGCGGTGCATTGCATTGTGCGGTTCGCTAGGGGACGATGTCGGGAGCCTGCACGAGATCGGAATGGATGCGGCATTCCCCATATGCAGAGGGCCGGCCAGCTTGGAATATGCCATGAGGAATGCGCGCAGACT
>CAZGJP010000083.1:0-9483 GCA_964526605.1 uncultured Lentisphaera sp. | reverse complement strand
CCTTCTTAAAGACGGGCATGCAGGAGGATCTGTGGAAGTTCTTCGGACTTGGATACGACAGCAAATTCAAGAAGGTCTTCGAGAAGCTTAAGGGCGAGATAGCGCCCGCCCACCGCGACTACTGGAGCGAGAACATATCCTATTTCCATCCGGGGGGGGTAAAGAAGACCTTCTACTACCGTGGGACTGCCGGGACCGCCGCATGGATATTCAAGAAATGCGTCCTTTCGGTCAAGCCCAAGATGAGAACACAGATATTCGAACTCTTCGAGGCGGAAAGCATCGAGCGGCAGAAGGAGATATACGATGGCATCGAAAAATCCCTGTGGAACTTCTTCATGTCATGGTTCGTCAAGCAGCCGCTCGTCATGGCGATGCTCGGCGTCCCACGCCCCCAGATAAAACTTATAATGGACGGACACCCCGAGGGCCTTCTCGGATACGTGAAGGACAAGATGCGGCAGGTTTTCACCGAGGTTCCTGTCTCTGACAACTACTTCTGGAGGGTCTATCTCCACGGCAGCTACAGCCCCGAATGCCATCCCAACTATCTGGCGCCGGGCAATTTCGAGTTCTACAGGGCCCGATGCGGCAGGATAACGACTCACAGCTCGACCGTCAGCGCCTTCCTCAAGAAGAACCCCGGAGAATACTCCCACTACGTGCTGCTCGACCACCAGGACTGGATGGCGCACCACAGTCCGGCGGAACTGCTCGAGGAATGGAACCTGATACTCGGCAACAGCAGGCGCGGGACGAAGATACTGTTCAGGTCCGCCGGGCTCGATGCGGACTTCATCCCGAGGATAATCCTCGACAAGCTCTCCTTCCACGAGGAGAACAGCAGGAGGCTTCACAGGCTCGACCGCGTAGGCACCTACGGCAGCCTCCATTTCGCAGAGGTGAAATGACGCAAGGGAACGAAAATGGCAGGGCCAACGTCGAGTCGCTGCAGTCATACTACCGATTCCACTCCGCGATCTACGACATCACCCGGTGGGCCTTTCTCTTCGGGCGCGAGGCCATACTCGCCGAGGCCGCGAAATTCGCAAGGCCCAGGAAAATCCTCGAGGTCGGATGCGGCACTGGAAAAAATCTTCTCTCGCTCCATCGAATATTCCCGGACGCCGACCTGACTGGAGTCGACATCTCCAGCCACATGCTGCAGCTCGCGGAGAGGAAACTCCTGCGCACCGGCGCAAGCGTGAGGGTGCACGAGAAGGCATATTCCGAGCCGATGGCGGAAGGATCCTTCGACCTCGTGCTGTTCTCCTACTGCCTCTCGATGATCAACCCCGGATGGGAGGACGCATTGCTGGCGGCGAAGAAGGACCTTTCGCCCGATGGCGTCCTCGCCGTGGTGGACTTCGACGGCACGAATCATGCATTCTTCGCAAAATGGATGGCCGTCAACCATGTCAGGATGGAGCGCCACATGGCGGATTTTCTCCGCGATCATTTCAAGACGAGACTCTTCGGGAGGAAAAAGGCCTACGGCGGACTTTGGGATTACCTTCTATTCGTTGGCGCCAAAGGATAAGAACGCGCGTTTCATCTTCCGCAGCATTTCTTGAATTTCTTCCCGCTGCCACAGGGGCATGGGTCGTTTCTGCCGACATCGCGCGGAGGCTGCATCCTGCTGGCGGCATTCGCGGAGCGGACACGCCTTTCGCGCTCGAGGAGGAGCGCTCTGTCGAGCCTGATCTGATCCGCCAACGCCCTGAAGCGCGGCAGAGTATGCTGGAAGAATATCTCCCAGCCCTCGCAGAGGGCGCTCAAGGTCTTCGGATCGCCTTTTCTGCCGAAGCGGTTCTTGGGGCAGCATCCGGCGCAATAATCCAGATAGGGACAGTTCACGCATTTCTCATTCAAGGCGCTCTTCCTCGCGCCGAACTGTCTGTATATTTCCGACTTTGCGAAATCCTCCCAGCGTCCGTCCATCACATTTCCCAGCTTCAATTCGGGGAGGACGAAGAAGTCGCATGGATAGACATCTCCGTTGTGTTCGACCACGAAATACTGGCGGCAGTCCCGGGACAAGGCGCATACGTTGGCGACCCCGTCAATCATCCTGGTGAGTATCGAGTCGAAAAGCCGGACGGACACGTTGTTGCGGTCGTTCTTGTGCCATTCGTCGAATATCGCGCAAAGGAACTCGCCCCATTGGCGGGGCTTGACCGCGTACCGCATGAGATTCCCCTTCGCATCGAACTCGACGCATTCGATGTATTGGTGGTAATTGCATCCAAGCTCCTTCACGTAATTGTAGACGGTCAGTGGAGAATCCGCGTTGGAGTCGGAGACGAGTGTGAGGATGTTGTATTCCACGTTGTTCCGCTTCAGCGCGTCCAACCCTTTCATGACGAGTTCATGGCTCCCCTCCCCTCCGGCGGTGAGCCTGTGGCGGTTGTGAATTTCGGGCGGACCGTCGACGCTAATCCCCACGAGGAAATTGTATTTCGCGAGATGCGCGCACCATTCGTCGTCGAGAAGGGTTCCGTTCGTCTGGAGTCCGTTCGAGACGAGCATCCCGGCCCTGCCGTGTTTCTCCTGCAACGACGTGGCTTTCTTGAAGAAATCGAGTCCCATCAACGTCGGCTCGCCGCCCTGCCAGCCGAAGCTGTGGTTCGGCATCTCGACGGCGAGGAAGGACGAGACCATGCGTTCGAGTATCTCCACAGTCATCAGCTTGGCGGATCGGAACAGCTCCTCCTTGCCGAGATAGAAGCAGTACTCGCAGCGCAAATTGCACTTGAACGACGCAGGTTTGACTAAAAGAGAAAAATTGTCCATTCGTCACCATCGTGAAGCATCACTACTAAAAAACAGACACTGATTTCACGAATTAGCACGGATGCTAAAGACCAAAGACTCGAGCTATTCCATGATTTTCACATCTGCGCCTTCGCGGGCCTTCTTCACCCATTCGTCAACGGCATGCTCCTGGGCCTTCTGGTTTATGCGGGACTCGATTGCGGCGGCGCATTCCTCCAGTGCCAGCTTGCGTGGAGGTCTCGCGTCGTAGACCTTCGCGACATGGTAGCCAAAGGGTGTCTTGAAGACTGGCGAGACCTCGCCTTTTTTCATGGAGAAGACGACGACCTCGAAGTCCTCGACCATCTTCCCGGGAGAGAACCAGCCAAGGTCGCCGCCCTTGTCCCTGCAGGAGGAGTGCTTGTCGGCGAGGGCCGCGAAATCCGCCCCGTCGAGAGCCTTCTTGCGTATCTCCATCATCTCGTTGAAGGTCTTGAGCGGCGCGCGCGGATCGGGTTTTTTCACAATGTGCCCGGCATGTATCTCCATAGGTCTCAGGGAGACCTCCGTGTCGCGTCTGTAGTATTCCTCGACTATCTGCGGTGGTGCTGGGGGGATGTCCTTCGACAGTTCGCGCACGAGGAGGTTTATCCGGGCGGAGTCCCGCATGTCCTCCTTTATCTGCTCTTCGGTCACGCCGGAGTTGCGGCAGACTTTGCGGAACTCGTCCTCCGACGGGTATCTCTTCTTGAGGCGTTCGAGCTCGGCGTTGACCACGGTGTCTGAGACTTCGGGGAATCTCCTTCTCGCCTCCGCGCGCACTATATTGTGGCGGACGAGCTCGTCGGCGGCCCGCTTTTTCAAGTCCTCGTCCGACATCCATGGATTCTCGTGCCGCAGGGCCTCGATGCGTCCGGCGCATACGGCCTCGCCTATCTCGGCGCCATTTATTGCAATCTTCATCTCGAAATTCCTTTTTATGCTTTCTTCCAAAAACCCGATACCCTAGCCCGCGAATTGAAAATTTCACACGGAGAACTAGATTTCACCATATGAAGAACATTTTCAGATCTTCATGCATTTGTTTCATGATGCTCATCGCTCCCGGGGCATCCATCCTTGCTTCCGACTCCGACTTCGTCTCGGACCTTGCGGGCTCCTGGTATCCGGCGGACACGGACAAGCTTGCCGCGGAGATCGCGAAATACGCGGACGTGGAGGCGGCGGAGCTCGATGGGGAACTGCGCGGACTCATCCTGCCTCATGCCGGCTACATCTACTCCGGCATGACCGCGATGAAGGCACTGAAGCTGTTGAAGAGACAATACGGAACAATATTGATAATCGGACCGGCGCACAGGCATGCGATGAGGGACACGATAAGCGTCCCGCTTCTCGACTCCTACTCGACTCCTCTAGGGAAATGCGCCGTCGCGAGGGACAAGGCGGAGAAGCTGATCTCGTCCTCGGAGATATTCAAGGACCTCCCCGAGGCGCTGAAACGCGAGCACAGCGTCCAGATGGAAGTGCCACTTTTACAAGCGGGATGCGGGATACAGGATGGAGGATACAAGATACAAGATGCAGGATATAGGATTTTATTTCTAATCGCCGGGCAGCTGTCGCCGGAGAAGATGAAGGAGGCGGGGGAGAAGATAAGGCAGATATGGGACGAGGACAGCCTTCTAGTCGTCAGCACCGATTTCACGCACTACGGGGAGAGATTCGGATACAGGCCGTTCAAGGACAAGATAGCGGAGAATGTCCGCAAGCTGGACATGCAGGCATTCTCCTTCATCGAGAGGAAGGATGCGGACGGGTTCCAGAACTTCCTTAGGGAAACCGGAGCGACGATCTGCGGTGCGGCACCAATTACGGTAATGCTCCATGCAATCGGCAAGGATGAAAGCATAAGACTTGTTGACTATAGCGACTCGTCGAGAGTCACCGGTGACGATTCGGACAGGGTGAGCTACATTTCCGCGGCCATATTGTCGGAAAAGAAGAAAAACAAGGAGGATAAATCCATGTTCACGAATGAGGAGAAGAGGACATTGCTGAGTCTGGCGAGGAAAACGATAATCCACTATCTGGAGAACGGGAAATCTCCTGTCGTTCCGGAGGACATGGGAGAGGAGATAAGTGAAAATCTCCAAAAGAAGAGGGCCGCCTTTGTGACGCTGACGATAAATGGCAGCCTCAGGGGCTGCATAGGCGAGATACTCCCTTCCCAGCCGCTATACATGTCGGTGGTATCGAATGCGGCCAATGCGGCCTTCGATGACCCCCGCTTCCGCCCGCTCACAAAGGATGAATTCGGGAGGATTCACGTGGAGATTTCCGTGCTCAGCGAACCGGCAAAGGTGGATTCATACAAGGACATCGTGATCGGACGCGACGGAATGATACTTTCCAAGGGCCGCAGTCGGGCGCTCTTCCTGCCCCAGGTCGCCCCCGAGCAGGGATGGACGCTTGAAGAGACCATCTCACATCTCTCGATGAAGGCGGGACTTCCGTCCGACGCATGGAAGTCGGGATGCTCCTTCCAGACATTCCAGGCGGAAGTGTTCGGAGAGGAAGAAGACTAGGGAGACGCCGCACCGAGCGGAGAATATGAAATGCCTGTCGAAAAACCAAGCCATCTTTTTTCTCGGCTTCTTTTCGGTCGTGGCGCAATCGGTGGTGTTCAGGGAGTTCATCGGGGCGTTTGATTCGGGGGCAGTGCCTGTCGCGCTGTTTTTCTTCTCCTGGTTGTTCTGGGTGTCGATCTCGTCGCTTGCTATGCTGTGGATGCCCCCGCTTAGGGTGTTGTTCGCGAAGACCGCTCCGCATTCCTTTCTGCTCTACATATTTGCGTTGGGCCTGCAGTTTGCGCTCTTCGTGAACTTCCGCGCGATGGCCGGAATCGCCCAGTTCGAGGAGCTTGGCCTTCTGCGCTGCCTGCTAGGCTCGCTTCTTCTCAACTTCCCCGTCAGCGTCCTCACGGGGATATTCTTCCAATCGGCCTCGGACTGGATATCGGGCGAATCGCCCGACTTCGTCCCTCTGGTGCATCGGGCCGAGGCGCTTGGAGCTTTCGCCGGGGGAGTCTTCTCGTCCTTCATCCTGTATTGGGGATTCCCGTCTTCGAGCCTTGCGATTTTCGCGGCGCTGGCGCTCGCGCTGTCCTGCGCAGTTTCGGGGAAGGACATTGCTAATGATGTCATCACATTGTTTACATTCTCCGGTAGGGACGGCTCGCCGAGCCGTCCACGGCGGTTTCGGCGAAACCGCCCTACCTGTAAGCAATATCATGCTCACAGTAGCAAAAGTGCGCTGCCCGGCGCGGGCGTTTTTCTAGTTCTGCTGGCGGCCATCTTCTTCAGGTTCGATGCGAAAATCGCGGATGCCGTGGCGGTCGGGAAGTGGTCGCGGGTAGCTCCTGCGGAAGGCTACGTCGGCAACTTCCGCACTTCGCAATCGGAATACTTCTACGGAAGATACCACGGCCAGATCATATTCGCGCGCGACCACGGCGCATACGAGAGCTTCCCCTCAGAGGAGGATGCGCTGCCATCTCTCTGCGCGGCATATTCGCAGGCCCCTGGGGCATCCCGGATTCTGGTCGCCGGCGGCGGGATCTCCCTGCCGGTCGAGTTTGCGAAATTCGCGGATGTCACGGCATTTCCGGAGGACAGGGAATACGCTTCCGCCGCAATGACGATATTGGGGGCGGAATGCGAAAGTCTCAAGAGCAGCAGGCTTCTCTCGCTTCCGTCCGATGACATAAGGAGCAATCTGTCCGGAGGGGCGCGGGGGCGTTTCGCCCTTGCCTTCATGGTTCTGGGTGATCTTTCCAATCCAGCGTCCTCTAGGCTATGCACGGAGGAGTTCCTGCCGATTCTCAAAAGAGCCCTGTCGGATGGAGCCGTGGCGATATTCGCATTCGAGTCGGGGGAGAATTTTCTCGGTGACGAGTCGGCATTCGCGATGGCGGCGCTCCTCAGGACATTGAAGTCAAACTTCGCCAATCTCACGGTCATTCCAGGGGAGACATGCCATATCGCCGCCTCCGACCGTCCGCTTCCGGCAGATGCCGTTTCGATGGAGGAGAATCTGCGTATGGCGGCGGCCAGTGGAATACCGGTCGTTCCGGAGCTTGCCCGGACGATGTCCAGCGAGGAGCGGGTGAAATCCGTGGAGATGAAGGTGTCGGAGATCTCCTCGAAGGCGGATCCGCAGGCGAACCGCGATTCGGACAATCCGTTCGCGTTTCCATCGCTTCTGCGTTTTCTTAAGAAGTCATCATGGGACACGACTCCGCTGCTTCGTCTTTCGAGGATACGTGGAATTCTCTTCAATCTCCCTGCGGCGATAATCCTTTCCGCCATCCTTGCGTTCGTGATCCGTCCGCATATGAATCCGGGGTCTGGAAGCTCCCTGCAGTTGCTGCTTGTGTTTCTTTCGGGCTTCACCGGACTGACAAGCGTTCTTCTGCTGATCGATCTATTCCAGACCGCTCTTGGTTCGATTTTCGTGTGGTTCGGCCTTGTCACGTCCACGTTCATGCTCGGGGTTTCGCTTGGGAACTTCCTCGAGAGGAGGCTCGTTAATCCGCTCTTCTCCGGGCATGCGGGCAACATCGTGCTGGGGCTCGGAGCGGAAATCGCGGCGCTTGCCGTTCTTTCTCTATCCGCTGGGAGGCTATCGTCGGTGGCGGCGTTCGCGCTTTTCTTCCTTGCGACAGGCTTCTTCAACGGGTTCATCTTTTCGGCGGCATGGCGTGCATCTGCGGAGAACGCCGGTCCAGATGGCCCCCCCTGCGCCTCGGCCTTTCTTCTTGCGGACAATTCCGGGGCGATGCTCGCGGCGCTGGTCTCGGGGCTGGCGGTCGTTCCGATCTCCGGGACGAACAATGGATTTCTACTTCTCTGCATTGTCCTGCTTGGGGCTCTTGCGATTTTCGCGGCGGGGTCGCGCGGCAGGGGATTTCCGGCCATGCGGCAGAGTGGGAGATTCCTTGGCTACATGTTCTTCGCCTCCGCGCTGAGCCTGCTCGTTGCCTACAACATTCTCAGGGTCGGGGAGGCCGAGGCCGGGCGAATGGGGATTCCGGAGGAGCATCTTCTGGCGCTGGCTCCGTCGTGCACGTTCGAGATGGAGCTGATCGAGTCCGCTGGCGAGAGCCACGCATACTACAACGTCCGGGATCCTGACGGCCGGCTGGCAGGGCGGATATTCAACTCGGCGGATTTCGGCGGCGGACGCCTGCCCGGATATGCCGGACCTTTCGAGATTGCGATATTCGCGGATGCCGAAGGTCGCCTGGTCTCGTTCCGCATACTGGAGCATTCCGACACGGAGGAATACGTTGACGAGGTTCTGGTCGAATACTCGAAACTGAAGGGGCTGCGCATAGACCGCATCGATCTGGCGAAGGATGTCGAGGCCGTTTCCGGCGCCACATATAGCTCGGGCGCCATCAGGGATTCCATTTTCCTCTCCGGGGAAACTTTCCATTTGCATCTGCGCGATTTCGCTCCGCGAGCGGACGCTCCGATCCGCAGGAGGCTGCCTTTCGCCGGGCTATTGCTTGTAGCATTCTTCCTTGCCGTCAGCCTGGCGACCAGTTTCCGCGGTGGACGCCTTTCGCGCATGGGAGTCATGCTTCTGGCGGCCATCGGCGGGGGATTCGTCCTGAACATGCAGTTCTCGACCCAGGACGTGTTCAGGATGCTCTTCCACCCCTGGCAGATGCCGCCGTTCGGGGTGGCGGTCGCTCTGGCGGTCCTGATCTTCGGGAACTTCCACTGCGGCTACTTCTGTCCCTTCGGGGCGTTGCAGGAGCTTTTGCATCATCTCCAGCGCTGGGTTTTCCGCAGAGGCAAGGGGATCGCCACGTTCGCTCCCGGGGGTCTGGCCCATCTCAAATACTTCCTGCTTGCATTGCTGATAGGAGGATATATCTTCAATGGAGGAGCGCGGACCGCGCACTTCGATCCGCTCAGGGGATTCTTCTCCGGAACGGGGGGATTCGGGATAGCTGCTGCGATGGGGGCACTTGCCCTTGTGGCGTCGGTCTTCGTTCCAAGGCTCTGGTGCAGGTGCCTCTGTCCATCAGGGGCTTTTCTGTCGCTGGTCTCGGGAATATCTTTGTCGAGGGGCAAGATGCCGTTCAAATCCTACAAGGACTGTCCGTTCGCGGTGAAGGGCCCACGGCAGCTGGACTGCCTGAACTGCGATCTTTGCAGGGAGGGATTCCGAGCGGCCCCTGGACCGCTGGAAGGGAGCTCCGGGGGAAAAATGAAGAAGTTGTTCATAGCGGCATTGATTATTTCGGTTTTCGCCTATATATGTATAAGAGTTATCGCTGCCGAATCGGCGGTTGACGGCAGAGGCGGACATTCCACGGAGAGGATTGACATTGCTGAATCCTCCGAGGCTATTCCGGGAGGGACGAGGACGCCGCAGATGGACAAGATCAGGGCAAAGATCGAGGAAGGGAGCTTGTCCGACAAGGAAGCCTCGCACTACGACAAGATGGAAGAATGAGATGAGACCGGACGGAAAAATCCATCATGTGGACAGCATCCATGTGGAGATCCCATACACATGGATACTACGGCGGCTTGGCTACGAGAAGGACGAGCATCCCGACAGGCACACGCTCTCGCTGATAGAGGAGAACGTAGCGGTGGCGCTCTCCAACAGCGAATGTTCCGGGGCCTACAGGATACTCAAGATAGAGTC
>CAZGJP010000082.1:8159-9547 GCA_964526605.1 uncultured Lentisphaera sp. | reverse complement strand
CAATCTCGAAGACCCGCATAGTGCTCCGCGTCCTGGGCGGAAAACTCCAGATCAGGAGATTCAAACTCCCGGCGCATCTATCCAAAAGAACCTGTTCGCATGCCAAAATCAACGGGAGAAGCATTGGTGTCCGTGTCGAGAAGATATCCGACTTGGTTTTTCCAGGCCCCTTGCATATCGCGAAGGGAGACGAGATCTCCGTGTCGTAATGCCGATTGCGATCCGTGAATCCAGATTCGCTGCGTTTTCACAGGCTCCTGCAAGAGAGATGATTGGGGTCGTCACGGCTTGACTTTTTACTGACGCGATTTATCTTGAGAACCGTGAAGACAATTCCAAATTCGTGGGGGGTGGCTCATGAGGAAGAGAAAAAGAATGGTGGCGACGGTGTTGTCGGGAATCTCCGCAGCGATCTTCGCGATGGGGGTGAATGCCGCGGACATCTATGTGAAGGCTGGTGCTGGCGGCGACGGGGCCTCGAAGGAATCCCCGCTCGGGCTTCTCTGGCAGGCGGTTGACAAGGCGGCCAGAGGCGATGTGGTCCATGTCGCGGCCGGAACATACAATGGCAAGGGTGGAAGCGGATCGTTCACGATCAAGGTTCCGGATCTTACCATCGCCGGCGGCTATTCCGCAGATTTCTCCTCCCGCGATCCGTTCAAGAACATGACCATACTCGAGAGGGCGAAGGACTACAAGGGCGGAGCCATGGGGCTCGGTGATGGCATCATCGAGGGCAAGAGCGGAAGCGACCACAGCAGGCTCGTCATCGACGGACTCGTGCTCAACTCGGCGTCGAGGAACAGCTACTACGAGGACGGCAAGATAAACGCGAAGGATTCCTGGAACGGCGCCCTTCTCAAGACAAACGCAAAGGATGTCAAGATACGCAACTGCATACTTGTCAATCCCTACGGAGAGGGCATAGCCTCCACATGGAAGGGGGAGGACAATGAAGTGAGCAACTGCTTCATAATAAACACTTTCTACACGGCGCTCTGCACGCGCTCGGCCCAGCCGGATTCCGTGATCAAGATTTCCAACAACACAATAGCGTTCTGCTGGTTCATGCCATCGAAGGGTGGCGGCATGTGCGTCTTCGTCGGAAGCAAGGGAAAGACGGTCATGGAGAACAATGTCTTCGCCTTCGCGCAGACCGAGGATGGAGAGGCGGGCAACGCCGTCAACAACACCTTCGGCAACGAGGATGCGGAAATGTCAGGGAACGTCTTCTTCAACTGCCAGGGAGGCTACTACAAATACATGGATGCGGACAAGAAGAATCTGCTTGCTTGGAAGCCTGAGGACATGGAGCTCATAAACAAGAGCCCGGCAGATTTCATGCTTGCCAAGGCGGGCGGGAATGCGGAGACCGATCCGAAGCTTGC
>CAZGJP010000082.1:7063-8149 GCA_964526605.1 uncultured Lentisphaera sp. | reverse complement strand
ATCTTTGGCCGGTCAATGTCAATTTTGTGAATTTTTCCAAATTAGTTGGAACCAATCCGGGCAAGCTGAACATGGACTTCATGAACCAGTGGCGCAGCTCCATCGGACTTCCGCTTCAGGCGGAGCCCGGCTCCCCGCGCAAGAACTGGGGCATGGAATATCCCCTCGACAAGGTGATCCCGAACCTGGTCTCCAAAATACCCGGCAAGGGCGCATCGCCATCCGCGAATTTCGCAAATTACTCAGGCGCATCAGCAGGAGGGGCGGCCGTCGCTGCGGCGCCTGTTGCCGCAGATGTCAACCCGGCCGACTACAAGGAGGTTGATTTCGAGACCTTCAAGAAGGGAAGCCCCGAATGCAAGAACTATTCAGCATCAGCCGTCTCCACCAAGGCCGGAATAGGAGAGAAGAAGCAGAGCTTCCTGCTCAAGGACGTGACAGCGGACGACTACATCTGCGTGGAGTTCACCAAGCCGGGCGCATCGTATCCGACCAGAGATCTGATATTCGGATACATCCTCAAGGGCTCGAAGGTGAATCAGGACTACGACAAGCTCGCGAAGAAAAAGGCCAAGCTTAACAAGGCCGGTGGCGTCAGCATCCGTGGAAAGGCGTCATACTTCGGCAACGAGAGCTACCCGTATCCGGTCGCCATCGTGGTGGAATCCATAGGAGAATGACTCGGAGAGCCCAAATCCGTCAATGATGCATGACAAGATGGAACGAGATGATTTCATAACCCCAAAAAGGAGAAAGGAAGATGAAGAGAATCCTCGCGGCAACGGGACTGGCCTTCGCGCTGGTCGCAAGCGCAACTGCAATGCCGATGGCGGCGGAAATGCTACCATTCGGAGTCACACTCGGTGGAACGAAGGCAGCACAGACCGCTGACGGCGCGGCATTCGCGACTGTCGCAACTCCGGTCGCGGCCGATGCCGAACTCGTCCTGGACGTGGATGCGCCGATGGTGATCATCAATGTGTTCCCATGCGACGACAAGGGAACGGTGAAGGACGGCGCCGCTCCGGCCATCATCATGATACAGGGTGGCAAGCAGGTGAAGATGGACCAGACGGTTGACAAGAA
>CAZGJP010000082.1:0-7053 GCA_964526605.1 uncultured Lentisphaera sp. | reverse complement strand
AATACAACATGAACATAGTCTCTGGTGACAAGACTGCAAGGGTGAAGTTCACCGTCAAATGAACGGAGAAGCTTCTTTTTCCCGCGGACTGGCTGTCAAGTTCGCAAAGGACAGGATGGCGATGCTGGGATTCTCCGGCATCGCCTTCTTCCTCCTTGTCGCCGTATTCGCCCCATTCATCGCCAACAGCCAGCCGCTGATGGTCCATTCCGCGGGCGGGATTTCATTTCCAGCCCTGCGATATATCTTCGCACCCGATGCCAACGAGAAGCTTGTCGAAAAAAGTTTCAACTACCTCCTGATAATGCTCCCGATAGCTTTTTCTATTTTCCATCTCAAGCCCTTCGGACGCGCGAAAACGGTTTTCATTGTCGTAGCCATCATTGCAGCAGTCCCCTTCCTCCTCCTCGAGACGCGCCTCGACAGGACGGATTGGCGGAGCAAGGTCGCCGACGAAAAGGCATTTGCAATCTTTGCCCCCATACCGTATGGCCCGTTCGAGAACGTGTCGCAGCCATACGGGAAGCCGGGGACGAAGCATATCCTTGGCACCGACCAGATAGGGCGTGACATCGCCGCCAGGATGATATACGGCGCGAGGGTCTCACTGGCGGTTGGCGCCGCCGCAACCGGCCTCACGCTACTGATCGGCGTATCCATCGGCCTTGCCAGCGGCTATTACGGGGGCAGGCTCGATCTCGCCGTGATGCGCATGGTCGAAATAATCATCTGCTTCCCGACATTCCTACTGCTGCTCATCCTGATGTCAATCATGATGGACAGGAACTTCGAGCAGTCCATCCTCATAGTCATATTCGTCATTGGGCTCACATCATGGACCGGCCTGTCCCGCATCGTCCGCGGCGAGGTCCTCCAGCAGAGGCAGATGGCATACATCAGGGCCTGCGAATGCCTCGGAATCCCGGTGTGGAGGATACTCTTCGTGCATCTGCTCCCCAACGTCGCCGGCCCGATATTCGTCAGCTTCACATTCGGTGTGGCCGGCGCGATTCTGGCGGAGAGCGGACTCAGCTTTCTCGGCTTCGGCGTCCAGCCGCCGACGGCGAGCTGGGGAGAGCTTCTCAGACAGGCATTCGCAGACCCGAAGACATACTGGCATCTCACCCTCTGGCCGGGACTTGCGATCTTCGCATCGGTGCTGTCCTTCAATTTCGTTGGAGAGGGTATCAGAAAGGCCATCACGCCAAACTGAATTCCAATACAAACAAGAGGTTCAGCATGAGAATATCGCATTTGCGTCCGATGAAGATGAGGAGATTCCTGTTCGGTGCTCCGTATTATCCGGAGCATTGGGATGAAGCTACAAGAAAGGATGATCCGGAACGGATGTCCGCCGCCGCTTTCAACGTGGTCCGAATGGCTGAATTCGCCTGGGACATGATGGAACCGACCGAGGGAGAATACGAGTTCTCCTTCTTCGACGACGCGATTGGAAGACTTGGGAATAAAGGGGTGAAGACCATCCTCTGCACGCCGACCGCTGCTCCGCCGGCATGGCTGTCAAGAGTCCATCCCGAACTCATGCGCATGGACTCGAATGGTGTGCGCATGGCGCATGGATCGCGCCAGCACTGCTGCACGGCGCATCCCCTCTTCAGGAAGTATTCCGTCCTCATCACCGAGGCGATGGCGAGGCATTTCAGCGCCAATCCCAATGTGATCGGATGGCAGACCGACAACGAGTTCAACTGCCACTTCCAGGAATGCCACTGTCCACAATGCCAGATCGAGTTCAGGAGATTCCTCAAGGCGAAGTTCAAAGGCGAGATCCAGGCATTGAACGAAGCCTGGGGGACGCGATTCTGGGCGCAGAGCTACAGAAGCTTCGACGATGTCGAGACCCCTCGCAACAGGAAACCATCGTTCAGCAATCCGGCCCAGCTTCTGGACTACTACCGCTTCATCAGCCACCAGGTCTCCCTCTTCCAGCACGAGCAGGTCGAGATACTGCGCAAATCGCAACCCCGCTGGTTCGTGACACACAACGGAACCTTCAGGCACATCGACTACAGGGCGCAGTTTGGGAAAGACCTCGATTTTTTGGGATACGATTCCTATCCGATGTTCTTGTATGAAGCGGAGGGCAGGGGGGCCGTCTCCTCGTTCGCCCTGGACCGCATGAGGTGCCTCACGGGGAACTTCCTCATACTCGAACACCAGTCGGGGCCGGGAGGCCAGTTCGACTACTTCCACGACACGCCGCTCCCCGGCGAGATAAGGAGCATGACATACCGTTCGATCGCCAGAGGCGCGGACGGCATCCTATACTTCCGCTGGCGCAGCTGCCGCTTCGGCGCTGAGGAATACTGGTGCGGAATACTCGACCACGACAACGTCCCGCGGCGCAGATACGGGGAGATCGCCGCGATCGGAAAAGAGATGGAACGCGTCGGCAGCGAAATTTTGGGAACCTCCGTCCGGCTCGATGTCGCAGTCGCCTCTGGCGACAGCGATGTTGACGGCGCACATGATGCGCTCTCCCTGGGACTCCCGGAGCCGGACAGGATCGGCGGAATACTACACAGGCATTTCCTGGGAAAAGGCTATGCTGTCGGATGCGTGCATCCAGAGGACGAACTTTCCGGGCTGAAACTCTATTTCATCCCCCATTGGGAGCTGTTCAGGCCGCAATGGGCCGCGAAACTCGCGGACTACGTGGCGAAGGGTGGAGTCCTCGTGGTCGGCGCCAGAACCGCCACGCGCGACGCGAACAACAACGTCGTGGCGGAGACACCCCCCGGGCTCCTTGCGAAACTCGCAGGAATACATGTGGACGAATACGGGAAGCAGAATTGTGCGGCCAGGACTCTTGAAATCGATTTCGGGGGCGGGAGGAAGGTCTCAAGCTCATGCTGGTCCGAAAAGCTCCAAATCCTCGATTCGAAAACTGTCGCCCTTGCAGAATGGGGCGAAGGCCATCTCAAAGGCCTCCCCGCCATATCGAAGAGAAAACACGGGAAGGGATGCGTGTTCTATGTCGGAACCTACTTCTCCGACGAGCTTCTCCCGATTCTCCTTCCTCATATCCTCGTGGAGGCGTCGGCCTTGAAACCTCTCGTCCAGAATCTCCCTACCGGAGTCGAAGTCTCCGTCAGAGAGGACAAAAAACGGGAATTCCACATCATGGTCAATGGAAGAAATCTCCAGTCGGCCTTCTTCGTCCCCCCGAAGGGCGAAAGCCTGGTCCGGAGCGAAGGGACCAAGTCCAAGGCGGGAAAAATCTCCCTGCCCCCATTCGGCGTCGAGATAGTGAGAAGGGACAAGGTTCGATGATGAAGTGAAGGGATGCGGCCTCGTTTCATTGAGCTTGAATTTTATCGTCTCGCCTCTAGCTTATGGGCTTTTGCGCCAGAGATGCAAGCATCCTTGGGCGGGCGGATATTCATACAAAAGGAGATGGTAGCATGTCTGAATCATTTTTGCAGGAGCGTTTCGCGGAGAGGATAGGGGGAAAACTCTTCGGCAAGGACACGAAGATATACAAGTTCGAGAAGATAAAGCGCGCACGCCGTGCGGCGCTGGCTGCAAATCCAGGCGCCGAGATAATAGACATGGGAGTTGGCGAGCCCGACGACATGGCGTTTCCCGAGGTCGTTGACGCGCTATGTCGCGAGGCCGCGAAGTGGGAGAACAGGACATACGCGGACAACGGCATCCAGGAGTTCAGATGCGCAGCGGCAAAATACATGGAGGAGCTCTACGCAGTCCGGCTTGATCCCGACAAGGAGATATGCCATGCGATAGGATCGAAGTCCGCCCTCTCGATCCTGCCGGTCTGTTTCGTGAATCCCGGAGATGTGACAGTGATGACCGTCCCCGGCTATCCCGTCCTCGGCACGTGGACGAAATATCTCGGCGGCGAGGTGGTCAATCTGCCGCTGGAAGACAGGAACAATTTCTTTCCGGATCTCGATTCTATTCCATCGGAGAAGCTGGAGAGGGCGAAGCTGCTTTATCTCAACTATCCGAACAATCCCACCGGAGCGTCCGCGAATTTCGCGCAGTTCGAGAAGGCGGTGAAATTCGCGAAGAAACACCAGTTGCTGATAATCTCCGACGCCGCATACGCTCCGCTCAACTTCAAGGGGGAGCCGCTTAGCATCCTCTCGGTTCCCGGCGCGAAGGATGTCGCGGTCGAGCTCCATAGCATGTCGAAGGGATTCAACATGACCGGATGGCGTCTGAGCTGGGTCTGCGGCAACGAGCTTGCTGTGAAGGCCTTCGCCAACGTGAAGGACAATGCCGACAGCGGCCAGTTCGCAGCGATTCAGAAAGCCGCCGTGGAGGCACTGTCGAGACAGTCCACGATCACTCCGGCCATCAGCGCGAAATACGAGCGCAGGTTGAAATCAATGACATCCACTTTGCAGAAAATAGGTTTCCCGGCGAAAACACCGGAGGGATCCTTCTATCTCTACGTGAAATGCCCGAGGGCCGTCGCCGGAGGGAGGAAATTCGAGAGCGCGGAGCAGTTCAGCGAGTGGCTGATCCAGGAGAAATACATAAGCACCGTCCCATGGGACGATGCCGGCGCATATGTCCGCTTCAGCGCCACATTCGTCGCCCGCGGCGGAGAAAAAGAGGAGCAGAGGGTTCTTGCCGAATTCGCAAAGCGACTGTCAGGACTGAAATTCGAGTTCTGATGAGAATTCTTGTCTTGGCCGACCTTGATGATTGTGTTTCCGATGATATTGCTTCGGGGGCGGACTTGCTGGTCTCCTGCGGGGATGTCCGCGATGATCTGATCCTGAAAGCGGCCGAGCTGTCCGCCTGTCGGAAGATATTCGCGGTGAAGGGCAACCACGACCTTCCGGCGGACTTTCCAAGCCCGGTCTCGGATCTTCACCTGAAAGTGGAACGTTTCGACGGTCTCCGTTTTGGTGGATTCGATGGCTGCTGGAAATACAAGCCGAATGGGAATTACCTCTACGGGCAGGGGGATGCCCGAAGCTTGCTTGCCGCCTTCCCCCGCGTGGATGTCTTTATAGCGCATAATTCGCCGAAGGGGATCCATGACAGGGACGACGATGTGCACCAAGGCTTCGATGCGTTCAATGAATATATTGCCAGAGCGAATCCAAAGTATATGCTTCATGGGCACCAGCATTTGAGCACCGAGAGCATTCTGGGCCGGACAAGGGTCGTCGGCGTTTTCGGGCATGCGATGATCGAAATGCAGACAACGACAAGTCTGCCTATGAAACCCTTTTGAAATGTGGAAAATCTGGTGATACCTTCTTTTTAAAAAAAATTACAAGGAGGAAACGGAGGAAAGAAAGTTTTCAACCACCCGTCTTCCTCCTTTGGAGGACTATGCCGTGGCAAGCTAATTGACACTAACTCATCACTAATGATAAGCACATTCCAACTACGAAACACACGAAAGGACGCGAAAAAATTGCCGTCCAGAATTTGCCGCGCTCCCGAGAGCGACGGTCGGTCTGCAACCGAAAGGCAAGGCCGCAGGCTTTGTCTTTCAGTTGCAGTCCGACACCTGTCCGCGCTGGCGCGGACAGCGGCAAATTTATTTTTCTTCCTTTCCTCCGTTAGCTCCTTGTAAAACGAGATTGGTATCAAGCTAAATTCCATGACATTTCGGGTTCTGAAATGGAGTGATATGACTGCACAGATATAAAAGGAGGAATTTGCAATGCATGTTTCGGAATTTCTATCGCTTGTGAGACGAAGGTCGAGCTGCAGGTCGTATCTCGACAAGGATGTTCCCGACGAGGCGATAGGGTTGTGCCTGGAGGCTGCGCGCCTCGCTCCTTCCGCCTGCAACAAGCAGCCATGGCGGTTCATCGTCCTGAAGGACAAGGAGACGCGCTTGAAGCTCTGCGAGGACTGCCTTCTTCCGGCGATTCCAATGCCTTGGCTTAAGACGGCGCCGGTAATCGTGGTGCTTTGCGCGGAGAAGAACTTTCTCACGCACAAGGCAGCCCCTCTTTTTTCCGGGATTCCATACCATTACATCGACTGCGGGATAGCCGGGGAGCATTTCGTGCTCGCCGCAGAGGCGCAGGGGCTTGGAACTTGCTGGATAGGTTGGCTGAACGCGAAGAGATTGCGCAAGCTGCTCTCCATCCCATCCAACCTCGAGATCGTATCCATGATAAGCCTCGGACACCCCGCCGCCAGAAGCGAGCAGCCGCAGAAGAAAAGTATCAATGAGATCGGAGGAAAAATTGGTGAGGGGTGTTGGAGTTCACGACTTCAGTCGTGAGGGTGGAAAGTCGCAACACTGAAGTGTTGAACTCCAAGGCGGTGAAAATATTTTGGAGCGACATGTATAATTGGCGTAAAATGAGTGTCGAGCAGAGGGAAGATGTTTTGAAACTGCGAAAATCGCAGAAACTTCCCTGGCATAGTCCTCCGCACCATGGCGGATCAACGCGGAGATTTCATGTCTCCGGGGCATGTTACGAACATCAACCCATCATCGGCAAGACAGTGGAAAGAATTTCGGCATTCAAAGAGGATTTGATGAACAAACATTCCGTTCATGGTTCTGATGTGCTTTTTGGTGTTGTGCTTCCCAACCATTACCATATTTTGGTTTACACCGAGGGAATCGAGGCGTTTTTGAAGAGCATTTTCAAGCTTCATCAGTCAACAGCCTACAAATGGAATCGAGAGGACATGGCAAAAGGAAGAAAAGTCTGGTGCAATGTTGTTGAATCGGCAATCAAATCCGAGCGTCATTTTTGGGCGACCATGAACTATATCCATCACAATCCAGTGAAGCATGGATATGTGAAGACGTGGACAGAATGGCCATACTCGACCGCAAAGGATTACCTCGAGCGTGTAGGTAGAGAGCAGGCACTGGAAACATGGAAAGAATATGACATCAGCGAGATGGGGAAAGAATGGGATGAAGTAGATGTTGGAGTTCACGACTTTAGTCGTGAAGGCGGGAAGTCGCAACACTGAAGTGTTGAACTCCAACGGGATGGGACCGCATCTTGCGTAGGGGTAGGGATTGATGCGGAATGTTGGAGTTCACGACTTTAGTCGTGTGGGTGAGGCAAC
>CAZGJP010000081.1:0-9606 GCA_964526605.1 uncultured Lentisphaera sp. | reverse complement strand
TTTTCGAGGCAAGCCTCGAAAAATCAGCCTGTCCCGAGGCCGAAAGGCGCTCGGGAGGGTTAACCCCGAGACACGAAAGTGTGCTCGGCCTTGGTGGTGTAATTCGTTGCCACCAAGGTAGATATTGCGTTAATCGTATATCAAATGCAATATCTAGGTTAAAATCTCGCGCCGATGCAGGTGTTGGCGAGTGGCGCGGAGTGTTCTTAAGGGCAAAAAAAAACGGGGAGCAAGTCCCCGTTTTTTTTGGAAATTCTTCCTGGAATCAGGAAAGGTGCTTGTTGACCAGCTTGGTCATTTCAAACATCGTGACCTGGTCTTTCTTGAAAATCGGTTTCAGCTTCGCGTCGGCATTGATGCAGCGTTTGTTCTTCTTGTCCTGGAGACCGTTCTTCTTGATGTACTTCCAGATGTTCTTCGTCACTTCCGTCCTCGGAACAGCCTTCGCTCCGATCACTTCGGCCAGCGCTGCGCTCGGGGTCATCGGTGCCATGAACTTGGCGTTCGGTTTTCTCTTTGCCATCTGCGTTCCTCCCTTTTTTTGTTTTGGGGTTCTTGTTGAAAACTCTCACAATTTAAATCTTCCTCTATGAAAATTCAAAGGGAGAAACGATTTTTTTTCGAAAAATCTTATAGGGAGGACTATCCTGCTTCATAGGTGAAAACTGGGCGGATCCGGAGACGAGCAGCCTAATCCAAGGCATAAGCACTTTGAGTGCAATGCTTTGCAATTTTGCGTCCAAGGCGCGATCCGCCCGCATTTCACCGTGTTTTGATGTCCACGACCAGCTCCTTGAATTTCAGTCTTTTTCCGAAGGAGATGGCCAGAAATCCCTTGCCGATCCGGATTTCGCCCATGCGCGAGCAGTCCACGCTGCAGTTCGCGTCCTTGATTTTCATCGGGGCTTCGATGGTGATTCTGCTGGCGTCCAGCTCTCCGCGGACCATTTCTATCCTGATCTTTTTGCCTTTCACGGAGAACGTCCCGAAAGCTCCGTTGGCGGCGAAGAACAACGAGAGCGGTTTTTTCCCCAGTCTCGGGGAGAATACATATTCCCCGTCCATGTATCCAAGTCCAAGCATCGCGTTGACTATGCCCCATGCGGACATCGGGCGGAAGTAGTGGCCGCCGAATTCCTGATGGGCGAAATACATCCCGTTCCTGCGGTATCTGCGGTCGAGGGTTCTGATTATCATCATGGCCTCGTCCGTCATTCCCTCGTGCAGTAGAAGCGATGCGAAGGCGAGCTCGACCCCTGTCCAGCAGGTGTTGGCCTGGTCCACCCATATGTCCTTGTGTATCGGATGGATGAACTTGTCCTGCGGCCACTGGCAGTTGCGCAGCCCCTGCCAATCCCTGTAGTTCCTCCCGATGATGCTCTTCAGCGCCTTTCGCACCTTCTTTGCGTCGAAGATATGTCCAAGCCCGAGCTGGTGCGCGGCCCACTGCGAAATGAGCTGGTCGGACAGGCATCCTTCGTCCTTCGTGCCATTCGCCCCACCCTCGTCGTTATAGAGCCTGAAGTATTCTCCATTCCAGAGTTTCTCCTCGAAAATCCGGACACCGCTCTCGAAAAGCCGGGAATACCTCTTCTCATCGTCCGTTCTGCCAAGTATTTTGGCGGAAGCTGCGGCTGTCTTGAGCGCGACAATGAACTGCCCCGCCACGAAGGACGCCACCCCGAACATGGGAAAGTTGTCGTAGGAGCACATCACGCCCTCCATGTCGGGCAGGCCGTCGCCGTTCTTGTCCCTCTTCGACAGCACATACTCGATCGCGGCCCGCGCCGACGGATAGAATTCCTCCACCAAAGTCCTGTCCCCGCTCCACAGGGCGTCCCTGAGACTCATGAATGCATGCTGCGACGGCAGATCCAGACGCGGCGAATGCGCCTCGCACTGGGCCATCTCCCCGAAATTGCACCTTATCGAGTGGGCAACGGAGCCGTCGGGGTTCTGGAAGGATGCATAATCCCTGTCCACCTGAAGCGAAAGCTTGGGGAACAAGGACGAGTACATGATTCCTCCATACATCGCGACATCAACCGTGGACAATCCTGCGTAGGAGTCTGTCGGAGACAATCCTTCTATCACGCCGAAATGTCCGTCCTTCGTGAACCACGAGGAGGTGAAGAATGTGTTGAGATTCGAATTGATTTGGTCCAGCACGAAGCCGGGAGCGGACGACGATCGGAAGGCCTTGTGGAAAGCCTCGCTCTCCTCCAGCAGCGTCTTGCGGTTTTCACAGAGATAGCGTCCCGCCTCGAAGCTGTCGTTGAAAAAATTGGAGTAGTAGTGCCCCTCGATGCGGTCCGAAGGATTGTATTCCCTCTTGTCGTCGGTGATGTCGCGGGCATGGTTGTTCGGGAAGCACCATGACATCACGAATCCATGATCGAAGGACTTCCCCGGCTTGAGCTTTCTCCGGACCGCCACGGTGCTCCAGCATCTGTCGTTGAAGGCTTTCTTCGAGCCGGTCTCCTTGTCCGTCTTGTTCCTTCCCTCGACGTCGTTCACCTCCGGAAACTCGTCCTCCGAAAGGAATCTCTCGTAGTAGGGATGCGGATGCTCCCAGCCCAGATAGCATCTGGAGTCGGGAGAAAGGCTCAGAAGCCCCATGCTGCCGCCGGAGGAGCTGCCATCCGGGACATTTCCGGCTTTCTGGATGAACCCCCTGCATCCTGCGGACTCGCGCGTCTCGGCGATATAGAAGCGTTCCGGAACATCATATCCGGCAGCGTTCCTGAGGGAGGCGGCAAGGGTGACGTGCATGTTCCTATTCGCCTTGGAGCGGATCTTGAACTCGAAGAAAGCCCCCGGTAGCGACGAGTTCTTCTCGTCAAACGGAACGAATGGGCTCCATGCATCCATCTCGACATCGAAAGGCATGTCGTCCGCCTTCATGACTAGTCTTGCAAACGGGAAGGACGCGCCGTACTCGATCCTGTCCACCCCGGTGAGCCATGGAAATATGTATTGCATCTCGTGCCTTTCCAGGGATCCCGCTCCGTGGCTCTCCTCTATCTGCAGGAGCTTCATCCTGGGCTCCTCCCCTTCGAAACGCCATTTCGCTACGAAGAACAGCATCGAATGGGCCTCGAAGCCGAAAGGCGCTCCATATCCCAGCGGCCTGTTGTTGAATATCGTCCAGTTGCGGGTCGTCCCGTCATGCCTTATCTCGAAACTTCCCGCGCCTATTCCTCCAAGAGCCATCCCGCTCCTGGGCTTCTGCTCCCTCTTCATCTTCACCGAATACATGCCGGACTCCTTCTTTTTCCATGTAAGCTACACCAGAAAACGCCTTTGAAAAGGGTGAAAATCCCGGGTCTCCGCAATGCCCCCAACGTCCACGACGGGTTTTGCGGTCTCTCCAGGTTGAATAAAGGCCCTTCCAAATGTAGATTACCCGAACATACATATGAGGCAAACCGACTTGGGGGCCCCAATGAAGATCGAGATAAACAAGCTGATCCCTTGGAAAAAGAGGAAGAACAACGAGACCGTGGAGGCCAGAGAACCTAAAAAGGCCTTCTCCAAGACGGCGCACAGGAGAAAGCCCAGCAGCCTGAAGCCGATCAACCTCAGGCAGGCCGTCCTCGTCTGGCTCGCAAAGCAGAACCCGACGGGAATCGGAATTAACGTGCCGACCAGATTCTCCAAGTTCCAGGCCGATGTCGCGGCCTTCTGGTCCTACCCGCTCAAGAAGAAGATATATTCGCCATACAAGACTGTCGCGGTGGAGATCCGCCCCGGCAGGGAGGAGTGCTGGCCCGACTTCTCCAAGCAGCAGGAGCTCCTCAAGGACCTCGTGGGGCTCAAGGAGCGCAAGCGCGAGATGGAGGAGAAGATTAAAAAGGACGAGCCGGAGCTCAAGGACAACGACGTGCTCTTCAACGAGTTCGACAGCTGGCGATTCAAGGACTCGAAGAACAGGAATTATCAAAAGTGCCTGAGGGACATAGAGAAGATCGAGCATTCCATATACAAGGGGAGCAGATTCGAACAGATAAGGCGCTCACATGTCGCGGACAACCTCTACATAGCGGTCCCGGGCGATGTCATACACCCCGACGAGCTTGCCGACGGATGGGGGCTCATATTCATAGATGAAAACCTCTCCGTCAAGGTCGTGAAGAATCCGGACGACAAGGACTGCACCGACGAGAGCCGGATGCATCTGGCCCAGACCATATCGGCGTCGGCCTCCAGATTCGTCCTTCACTCCCAGGGGGTGAACATCTCGCAGGATGGCAAGTTCTTCATCACGGCGCCTCCCCATAGAAGGCGCAAGACCCCGGACAGGCCGGAGCTCTGAGATGTCTAGCGACACCAATAGACAGGTTCCACCTGCGGCCCCGGCGGGGCGGCCGGTGTCGGTGGACGACATCGCGCTATTCGTCAAGAACCTATGTCTCACATATTCGCAGCTATCCATATATCCGGCGGATCATCCGATTTCCCGGAGACAGATGGAGAATGCCTGGACCGAACTCCAGCCGGCCTTCCGGAACTTCGGCGACCTGAGCATATCCCTTGCGGAGGGCAAGCTCCTCTTCTCGGGAATGCCGGTCGAGGAACGCAACCCGGCAGTCGCGAAATTCGCCAGGCACTTCGAGTCATTGCTCATACACAGCATCAGGTTCAGGAAGTCATGCACAAAGGACGAGTTTGAGATGTTCTTCACCGTCTTCTGCCAGGATCCCAAGGCCATTGTCGAGGCTGGCGGAATACAGCAGGCCCTTGAGAAGAACGGAATAAGGAACATCGAGTTCAACACCAGCGTCTACAGGATGATCAACGAGGACGAGAAGATAGTCAAGAAGTCCGAGAGCTACGCCGGAGCCGTCGAGAGCAAGCTTGGCGACGAGGATGTGATCAAATATTTCGTGGAGAAGATGTTCGCCTTGAGCAAGGACCAGCGGGAATTCGTTACGGAAATGAAGAACAACCCGGAGCAGCTTGCCAAGCAGATCGTGGATTTCATAGAGCATGTTGGAGTCGGCGCCGGATTCGACAGCTCCTCCATGATAGAGTCCATGCTCAGGAACATCGAACTGGTCGCGGAGCACATATCCGCATCAGGCGGGGAGACTCCCGACGAGAAGACTAACATCGCCGAATCCATGATGGAGCTCGAAAGACAGCTCAAGAAGAAATCCAAGGGGCTCGCATCCAAGGACTCCATAAGATTCCTCAAGAGGATAACCGACATCGTCTCGACATACACCGAGAAGACCAAGGCCGAAAAGATCATAGGCCAGTTCCTCGACAACCAGAAGTCCCTCGCCGCGGCGGAAAAGATGATGAAGGAGCTCTCGACGGATTCGGGCTCGAGCAGCAAGATACTCGACTCGATAAACATGATAATGAAGGAGAAGGGACTGAACGAGGACCAGTTGGTGGAGCATCTGAAGAAGGCTTCCGCGGGAGGGGCCGCGGGACCGAGGAAAGCCAGGAGGCCAAGAAGCCAGACTCCGCAGTCCGTGGACGACAAGCTGAAGGACGCCATCGAGCACGATTTCCCCGAGGTCAAGAACAAGGAAAAACTCCTGCACTACATAGAGAACATCTTCAACAGCGAGGTTAATTCCATCGTCGAGGCCAGGACCAGGGAACTGAAGGAGCAGACGGAGGTGGCGAAGAAGCTTTTGGGCAATCTCCATGAGATATTCGAGCACACCAACATAGGCATAATCGTTATGGACGAGGACGAGAACGTCAGCTTCTCCGAAAACGGGTCTTATTTCCACGAAGGCTTGCAGGCTGGAGAGAAACTGCCGGAGGACATGAGGAAGAAGCTTCTCTCCTTTGCAAATCCGGGCGAGATGACCGTCGGCAAATCCCTTGTGTGGCAGGTCGAGAAAAACGCGGACGGAACGAAAATCAGATCGGTCCTTTTCCAATTCGGATGATGAAAGTTTCCACGTAAAACCCCAATCCATGAAGGAATTCCACAATGCCGACAAGATACATCATTGACAGCAAATGGACGGCGGAGAACAAGTTTTTGTCCATGGAGCCGGAACGCAAGCCAACACCCCGCTTCGAGGATGTCAGGCATCTCCTCCCAGCCCCCTTCGTAGAGGGCGAGGGGACGGCGATAGACTGCTACTGGAAAGTATGGGAAATGGCCTTCAAAAACCTCAGGCCCGCGACCGAAAGAAACGGATTCCTCGCCAATTTCATAGACACCGCCTTCAACAACTATGTCTTCATGTGGGATTCCGTATTCATACTCATGTTCGGGAGATACGGGAGAAGGGCCTTCAACTTCCAGCGGACCCTCGACAATTTCTACGGCAAGCAGGAGGCCGACGGATACATCTCCAGGGAACTGCACAACGACAGCGGAGAACCAAGATGGGAGGCCTTCGACCCGGTCAGCACCGGCCCGAACGTCATACACTGGAGCGAGTTCGAACACTGGCTCAACTACGCGGACAGAAAGCGTCTCGAAATGGTCTTTCCACCGCTTGTGGCCTATCACGAGTGGACGAGGATGAACCGCTCCTGGCCGGACGGATCCTACTGGAGCACCGGCTACGGATGCGGCATGGACAACCAGCCGCGGACCAGGGAGGACGACCGCAAGATGCAGAACGCCCACCACGGATTCATGAGCTGGATAGACGCCAACTTCCAGGCCATATACTCCGCCAAGAACCTGCTCAGGATCGCGGACGTGCTCGGAAGGCGGGACGAGGTGAAATTCCTGGAGGAAGAAATAGAAAGCCTCGATAGTTTCGTGAACAGGAAGATGTGGGACGAGGAACACGCCTTCTACTTCGACCGATACCGCGACGGGGAGCTAAACTCCGTGAAGACGGTCGGCGCATTCTGGGGAATCATCGCCGAGGCGGTTCCGAAGAGAAGATTGAAAAGCTTCATCGCGAACCTGCGCGACGAAGCCCAGTTCAAGCGTCCGCACATGGTCCCCTCCATGCCGGCAAACCATCCGCTCTACGCAAAAACGGGTGGATACTGGCGCGGAGCAGTGTGGCCTCCGACCAACTACATGATACTCAGGGGGCTTACCAAGATAGGTGAGGACGATCTGGCTTTCGAGATAGCCGAAAACCACCTCCGGAACGTATGGGAAACATTCAAAAAGCACGGGACGGTATTCGAAAACTACGCCCCGGAATCATCCGAGCCGGGAATGCCGGCAGTGAAGGATTTCGTCGGATGGGGAGGCGTCCCCCCTGTCGCCGTCTTCCTTGAATATTATCTGGGCATCCGCCCCGACGTCCCGAACAACAGCATACTCTGGGACATCCGGCTTACAAAGGAGCACGGCGTCGAGAACTATCCCTTTGGAAACGACGGGATCATATCCCTCAAATGCGGAAAACGCAGCAACGCCGCAGAAAAGCCGGTCGTCACCGCAAAGTCAAACAGAGACCTCAGGCTCATCCTCAAATGGAACGACGGAAGAAAAACATCCTATGAAGTCAAGGGAAAATCAGAGAACTGAATTCAAAAAAGCCCTTGCGAAAATCGCGGGGGAGACAACGGACATCATCCGCAGGGATGATTTCCCAAAGTCCATAAGGCCGGAATTCCTGAAAAAAGCCGTCATGGACTATCCTCTCAGGGACGGCAAGTGCCTGCGGCCAGCCCTCCTGCTATGGACATGCGGTTTGTTCGGGGGAAATCCGGAAAAGGCGAAATTTGCCGCCGCCGCAGTCGAAATCTTCCACAACTGGACACTAGTCCATGACGATATCATTGACAACGACGATTTCCGGAAGGGATTGCCATCGACCCACAGACAGCTTGCGGATTTCGCAAAGGCCAAATACGATATTGGAGACATTGATGCCGAAGCCTTTGGCAGAAACCATGCAATCCTCGCAGGCGACATACAGCACGCCTGGGCGGTCAATATGCTGTCGAAAACGCAGGCAAGCGAGAAGACAAACCTCCAACTCATCGTGGAACTTTCCTCCTTCGGGGGCCGCGATCTCGTCTGCGGCGAGGCCCTCGATGTCGAAATATCATCGCAGAAATGGTCGCAGGTCGAGTTCCGGCACCTCCTCCAAATTGCCGAACTGAAAACGGCCAGACTACTCCAGTTCTGCTCGTGTTCCTGCGCGAAAATCGCAATGGACGGCAAAAAGCCGGATCAATGCCGCCTGTCTAAAATCCTTGATTTTGCGAAATTCGCAGGTATGGCCTTCCAACTCAAGGATGATCTCCTCGGGGTCTTCGAGGATAAGACTGGCAAGCCTGTACTATCCGACCTTTCCGAGAGGAAACCCACTACCATCCTTCTCGAGACGGTCAGGCTTGCGGGTAGCAAAGAAGCTGCATTGGTCCTATCCCTTGCAGGCAAGAAAGGATTTTCCAAGGCCGATGTCGCGATGGTGAGGGATATTGCATCGGCCTGTGGCGCGGAGAGGAAATGCCGCCAGAAGGCGGAGAAGATGAAGAATGATGCAATCGCTACGTTGACCGGATTCCCGGATTGCGAATTCCGCAGACTTCTCCTAGACTGGACGGAATACGTGCTGGAAAGGAGCAGGTAAAGGCGCATTTTCGGACTCCGGGAAATGTTCTTCCACCTATGGAAACAAGAATATATCCAAATGACGCTTTGATCCTTGCTCCCTTGTCGGGCTACACCGATCTGCCCTACCGGCGGAGCATGCGCAGGCATGGATGCGCATTTGCGTTCACGGAGATGATTGATGCTGGCTCCCTCGTCTTCGGCAACCGCAAGACGATGCGCTTCCTCGACCGCGGTCCGGAGGAGAACTGGCTCGGAGCACAGATAGTCGGCTCGGATCCGGAGACCCTCGCAAAGGCGGCGGAAATCATCTCCGGGTATCCATTCGACATACTCGACTTCAATCTGGGCTGCCCAGCCCCCAAGGTGGTGAAAAAGGGTGAAGGCTCCGCTCTCGCGAGGGATTTGGAGAAGGCCCTTCGCGCATTCGAGGCCTTGAAAAGGAACTGCAAGGGCTCGCTGTCGGCGAAGATCCGGATACTCCACGAAAGCGATCCGGAACCGACGTTGAGGCTGGCGAGAGGTCTCGAGGAGGCTGGAGCCTCGGCGATATGCGTCCACGGGAGAATCGCGAAACAGTTCTACAGCGGTCCGGTAAATCTCGGCATCATAGGGGAAATGAGGAAAAACCTGAAAATCCAGATCGTCGCCAACGGAGGAATCAATTCGCTGGAGAAATACCGCGAAACCGTCAACACGCTCGGCGGGGGCCCCGCAATGCTCGCCAGCGGCGCCATGGGCAATCCCTGGCTGTTCGACGAAATAGCGAGCGGTGGAAACTGGCTGCCGCCCGACGCCAACGAGCTTGCCGGCGAGATGGAGAGGCACATCCTCGAGACCTGCGGCTACCATGGCGACGATGTCGGCCTGCGGATTTCCCGCAAGTTCATCTTCGACTACATGAGGGGAAGAGGATATCCGTCGTCCCTCAGGAATTCAGTGATAAAAATAAAGACCCGTCCGGACTTCGACCGTTTCATCCGCGAAATTCGCAAAGGCCCCTCCGAGGGATACTTCAAATGGCTCGATAAAAATCCAAACGCCCCAAGAAGAATGCGTGGAAGCCATGCTTGCATCCCGAAAACAGCCTGACAATC
>CAZGJP010000080.1:256-9636 GCA_964526605.1 uncultured Lentisphaera sp. | reverse complement strand
CACGTCCGCGTTCCAGGAGATACACAGCTACCAGAACAGCTTCTTCAACAACACAGTCTACAATTTCGTGATAGGCTCAAGAAGACAAGCGCCCGCCGCTGGAAGAAACAAGTATCTCTCCAACATCTGGGACGGGATCGGGCACATGGTCTTCAGGCATACCGATCCGGCGAAGACCGCGGCGGAGGCCAACCAGGCCGATGCCGGAGAACAGGGGGAACTCTTCGCATATGGAACAAACGCATACTCGAAAAACATATTCCACGACAGCGCCGTCTTCGACGACAAGGCCATCTTCGGAGTCTTCGAGACCAATGGGAGATGGCTCAAGACCTTCGACGACTTCAAGAACGCGCTGACCGGACACAATCCGATGATCGCCGATTTGGGAATAGTGACCGAAAAAAGTCCCCTGCTCAATCCGGGCGGACACGACTTCAGGCCGGCGGCAAACTCGCCGGCCATCGGCCAAGGCTCGAAGGTCTTCGTCCCATGGAGCCTCCATGCCGTCGTCGGCGAATGGAACTTCTACCACGCCGGAAGAGACCCGTCCGACATAATTGACGAACACTGGTACATGGCTCCATACTACACTGACAGGACCAGCTACCACGAACAACCGATGTTCCCGCTGAAGGGAGTCAATCTGACGGCCGCCTCCTATGTGAAGGGCGAACTGGAGGACTGGATAGACGGTGCCCTTTCACTGGACGGCGCGACCCAATACGCTGTCCTCCCGGACAAGTCGCTGGAATGGCCGCAGGCCGCCGCGCAAAAGCCATTCCCGAGACAGCCCTGCGACTGGGCCGAGATCGAAATCGCGGACTCGCTCGTCATCGGGACAAAGACCGAGTTCAAGGTGACGCTCACGAAGGATATGCCCGAGGGCTCGACACTGCAGGCCGACTTCCACTGGCATAGCAAAGGAAAATACGAGGGGATCAATTCCAAGGCGGGGACTCATAAAATACAGGGTCGCGGTCCATATGATTTCTCCGTCGTTCCCGTTGACAAGCCGGGACTGGCCTTTCTGGAGCTGATACTGTTTGTGACTCCGGACGGGACTTGGCAGAACCACACCCATCAACACGGGCAGAAACTGCTCCGCCTGGATTCGCGATACGGACAACGGCTCCGCTCCCCGGAGATCGAGAACGACAGCTTCATCCTGGAGGCGCATCTCAAAATCGAGAGCGGATGGAAGGACGCGATAATCGCGGAAAAAAAAGACGACGCAGGCTACTCGCTCGGCCTCGATGCAAATGGCAAGTTCAGCTTCAAGACTCTTGGCAAAGGCTCTCTCTACGCAATCACATCGAAAACAGGGGCGAACGACGGCAAATGGCACCACGTCCTCGCCGAATGCGATAGAAAGGCTAGAAAGATGAACATCTTCATCGACGGAAAACTCGACTCCTCGGGCGAAGGCCTTGGTCCTGAAATCTCACTTGCGAATTCCGCAGACCTCCTCGTCGGAGGCGGCCCGAAGGGCGGACACCTAAAGGGCAGCCTCGACTTCCTGCGAATTTCGCAGGGATCCCTCGCCGACGCGAAGACCAGCATCGAGGAACTATACTCCTGGCAGTTCGACGGACCATTCCTGCGCGATTTCAACGGCAGAAAGCCGGACGGACCGCGCGATGCCGGTGCGATAGAAGCCAAATAGCGGTCAAAATTGCGATTTCATCAATAGCAGTTAGATTACCGTCCACAATAACCAATGACAAGGGAAAGATGATGTTCATGCCAGAGATGAACCGGCCGTTCACGCGAAGACAGATGGATGAGATTGTTGACGATTCGCTACGTCTTCTATCCGAGATCGGCATCGAATGCTCGGAGAAGCGCACAATAGACCGCATGACGTCGAAGCCCGGTGTAGTCCACCGGAGCGGCAGGCTCAAGTTCGCCCCCGATGCAGTCAGGGAAAGGATGGAGGAGATCAGGACGGCGAACAAGGCCCATCCCGGAGCTGAGCCACCATTCAAGCTCCACACTTCGTGGTGCTGCTTCAACTATGCTGATCCCGACTCCGGACAAATCCGCAGCCCCACGGTGGAGGATGCGATAAGAATGACTCGTTTCATGGATGCCAGAGGCTATGGCTGCTGGCCCATCCCGCTCATACCAAGCGATGTCAATCCGAGACATGCGACGCTTGCCTGCGAATACATAGCGTTGAAACATTCAAGATACTTCGGCGGATTCATGCCGGCATTGTCGCCGGAGGAGATAGAATTCCTCGTCGCGATGCACAAGGCCGTAGGCAGGAGATACATGCATGTGGAGCAGATCAGCATAAGCCCCATGCGCTTCAACGACGAGGGACTTTCGCTGGCCATTCCGCTGATCGGGAGATCCGACTGCTCCGTCCTGCTCACAGGTTCGATTCCGGCCCTTGGCGCCACATCTCCCCTCTCCGTCCGATCCTCGCTGGCCTTGGTGCTGGCCGAACGCCTCGCGCTGATCATATGCATCGAAAGGCTAGGTCTCCCGAAGGACAACGGTGTCGGATTGAGACTGCAATCATTCGACTTCCAGGCCGCAAAGATGGTCTTCGGCGGTCCGGAGGAGATGCTTCTGCGGGCATGCTGCAACCAGCTTGTCGAGCATGTGGCAGGAGCGCAGGGAAGATGGGGACAGCTCCACTCCATGGCAAGAACTCCTGATCAGCAGGCGGCCGCCGAAAGATGCGCATCCGCGCTCTGGCAGGGACTTCTCGGAATCAGGAACTTCCACTGCGCCGGGCAGCTCGCCCAGGACGAGGTATTCAGCCCGATCCAGGTTATGATTGACGAGGAGATAATGCGCTTCGCCGAGCATACGTGCAAGGGCATCCGGCATTCCGGTTCCGAGGAGGATGTCGTCTCGCAGATCAATGCCGGAATCGAGGCCGGGACTTTCATGGCCGAAACCGCGACGGTCGAGAACTTCAGGGATTTCTGCTTCTGGCCAGGCATATTCAGCCGGGATTCGGTCCCGCGCTGGACGGAACTCGGCCGCCCCTCCACAGCCGAACTGGCGAAAAGGGAAATGGAGAAATCCTTGGAGAAGCAGAACTTCGAAGTCCCCATATCCCATACGGAGGACCTCGATGAAATCTACGGAGAAGCGCTGAACTCCATCGGATGAACCGAACTCCGCGGAATCCCACCTCTGCACAATGGCCTGTCTCCATGGGAGGAAGCGCGGACTCGCGCGCCGAATGACCACGCCCACACGCGGGATATCCGAGTGCAGCTTGCTTGGCCGCACCCACTCCAGAAGCCAAACCTCAATCCCATCCGAATGGCGCGTGATAGCATGGCACCCAGTGATCCGCATGCACCTTGCTGTCGCCAGATGGACTCCGTATCGAATCCCAGGCCAAGGACTCACTGTGGCCGTCCACAAACACGTAGTTCCGTGTCTTCATGTGTATGTTCCTGTTCACATACTCCGAGTCCGTCGTCCCACGGTTCGGATAGTCGAAGCGGTTCACCCTCGAATAGACCTCCGAAAGCATCACATAGCTCGACGGCCTCGGAACCTTCTGGATGTTCACCGTGTGCGTGTGGGGATTCGCCTGGTCCGCGGAACCGGCTCCGCTGTCCCTGAGAACCGACCACTGAGTCATGTATCCAAGCCAGGAATTCGGCTGGTAGGACGAGCCATACTGGTTGAGATTGTTGTCCGTGCTGCTGATGGGCTGCCAAGTCAGATTCTTGGGACAGGCGCAGAGCTTCTTGTAGGGACTGTAGTCGTTGCCAAGATAGCTCCTGGCGCTCTGAACCGAAAGATAGGAGTCCGGAACATAGTCCGCCATCATGTAATACCAGAACAACTCGTCCTCGCAAGCCCCGCTCGCCATCGAATTGACGAAATATCCCCTCGAATCGTCTATGTAGTTCAGAAATATCGAATAAAGCTGCTTCTCCAGATTCGCACACGATATCCTCATCGCCACCTCCTTCGCCTGCTTCAGCCCGGGCAGGAGCAGCGCCATCAGTATCGAAATGATCGCCACAACCACCAGCAACTCGATGAGGGTGAAGCGCCCCCGCCCCCCCCCCCTCCTCGCCCCGGCAAATCCGGAAAACATGAATATCCCCCTCTCAACCGTCCCTCTCTGAACTCTCGAATCCATCAGCACATGTCCTCCCAATTGATGATGATGCGTCTCACATAACCCCCGCAGCCATTTCGTGTTACAATTACACCATTGTAAGCGATTTCAAGCGCAATGTCAACAAAAAAACATAAAAAGTTTTTTTACCTCTCGATTGGAATATCCCAGCACCACAGCAGGCATTGATTGTTACAAAAATTACAATTTTCTTGCTCGCGCACTGGAATTCCGGATTTCATGCGCAATTTTATCCCCATACACCCAATGGAGGCTGTCAGGTCGAAGATGTCATCAATGGATAAATACACACCGCCGGGACTTAGAGGCCACGACAGGGTAGATCTTCTCATCTCGGCCGCATTGTCGTTTTTCCTGCTTTGTCCGGCAAGCCCACGTATCTTCTCCGAGGAGGCTGCAAAGCTCTCCCCCGGACAGACCATAAGCGTAAAGCTCGATTCGCTGCCTCCATGCCTGGTGGAGATGAAGTCGGGGGTCAAGACCGAAGCGTTCATGACCGCGACACTGCCGGAGGACTACAGCGCGGACAAGAAGTTCCCGGTCCTGCTCTTCCTTAACGGCGGCGAAGGTGGCAATGGCGCGGGCAATGGCCAATCCCTCTTCTTCACCGAGGGCAAGGGCTTCGTGGCCCTTTCCCTTCCGCTATACAAGAAAAAGCTGAACACATCGGGAATAGACATATACATCAACTCCGGCGACTTCAAGCATATTGCCGAGGCATACGAAACCGCCTTCGGGCTCTTGCGCAAGGAAATACCGAACCTCTCCGACTCCGGCTGGGTCGTCGGGGGCTTCTCCAACGGCGCCCACAGCATAGGCGGGATTCTCAAGGACAACAAGATCAAGAAGCTCTTCAAATATTTCATATTCGTCGAAGGAGGCTCGGAGATCGGCTCCCTGCCGGGCGGCTCGGAGGCGATTCTCTTCATCGGCGAGAAAAGCATATACGGCGAGGGCTTTACCATCTCCAAGACGGGCAAGACGCGCGGATTCCCAAGCCAGTTCTCGGAATTGGACAAGAAGAACGTCAAATTCGTCCCGATGCTGGGCTTTGGCCACGAGTTCCCTGAAAAGCACAAGGAGGAGGCCAGGGAATGGCTGAAGGAAAAGCTCGAAAAGCAAAAAACTAAAGAGGTGAAAAAATGAAATACGACGTCCTGAAGAGATTCGACGGAAATCCAATACTCACCGCGGAAATGCTCGACCACGTCCCGGGCGGATGCAACAGCGTCTTCAACTCCGCCATCGTCCCATTCGGAAAGGGCTTCAAAGGCATACTCAGGGTCGAGGAGCGCAGCGGACTGCAGTCGCTCAGAGTCGCAGAATCAAAGGATGGTGTCCGCTTCAAGGTCCTCCCGGAACGCGTCCTCCTGCCGGAAACCGACGAACAACGCGTCTACGAGGAGGCCATCTATGACCCGAGAATCACCAGGATCGGAGAAACTTACTTCATCTGCTACGCCGCCGAGTCCAAATACGGATGCCAGGTCGCACTCGCCTCCACGGAGGATTTCAAAAAATTCAAACGACACGGGTGCATAGCCGAGACGGAAAACAGGAACCTCGTCCTCTTCCCGGAGAAGATAGATGGCAAATACTACCGGCTTGACAGACCATTCCAGGGCAGAAACGGCAACATATGGATGAACGAGTCGCCCGACCTCGTCCACTGGGGCAGACCACGCTGCATAATGGAAAGCAGAAACTTCCACTGGGACCGCGGCAAAATCGGCGCCGGCGCTCCACCAATAAGGACAAAAGAAGGATGGCTGGTCATATACCACGGCACGACACCCCTCTGCAACGGCCTGATATACAGACTGGGCGTGGCGCTCCTCGACTTGGAGAAGCCTTGGATCGTCCGCAGCCGGGCGAAGGCCTACATCCTGTCCCCCAAGGAGGACTACGAGAGAATCGGCGACACTCCCAATGTCTGCTTCGTCAACAGCGCCATTCCGTTCTTCGAGCGGGACGAGCTGTGGATATACTACGGCGGCGCGGATCAGTGCCTATGCCTCGCGAAGTGCAGGATCAGCGAACTCGTCGAATTCTGCAAAACAATGTGAGCGGACACTCCAAAAACACAATTCCACCATGAGGATCGCAATGAAAAAGCTAGTCTCGGCCGGACTGATCACCATCACCGCCTCCCTCTCCACCTTTTCCCAGGAAAATCAAGCTCCGGAGCCCCCGCAGGCACAGGCCCCAGCACCGGAGGCATTCGCTTCAACCATCTCCACCGAAGTGCAGAACTGGCCAAATCCGGACAGATGGAGCATGGAAAACATAGACGGCATAGAGGCCGCCAGACTCGCCACCACGCTGGGATACGCAAGTCTGGCTCTCAAAGGGGAGATACCCCAATCCGACTCCATCATGCTGAAAATCCAATTCCACTCCGGCCCGAACAAGGCGCCTTTCAACGCCGCCGTCGGAGAATATGGCGCACCAGGCTTCCAGATCACTCCCGAGAAGGAGGGATGGCAGAGCGCGGTGCTCGGGTTCCCCACCCGGAGGGCGAGGAAATATCTCCGCGACGGCAAGATCACCATCATGTTCGGACCGGCCAGAAACGAACTGGCCGTCGAGAAAATCGAACTGCTGCCGCCAGACCAGAACATCCTCCTCGACGCCTATAGAAAATTCGTCGCGTCAGGCACCAGGTCCGCATGGGAAAACTCAAAGAACTCCGAATTCCAGCACTTCGAGGACTACGACGCAAATGCGGACTTCACGGCGTCGGAGGACGAATCAAAGGCCGGACTCTGCATATTCTTCAGAAACTACATACTGCCGGTCTTCCCAGCAAGCGTCCCCTCCGAAAAAGACAGAACCGCAAAACCAGAACTCAAAATCGCTCTCGATGAACACGAACCATTTCAGTTCGCAGCCAGAGCCCTCCGAGACCTCCCTGAATGCCGCGCTGAAATAGACGGCCCGCTCCCGGACGGACTCGAGGCCGAAACATGCTGGCTAGAATGCGTCCCCCTCAGAACCGCAGGAGGATCCAGCTCGAAGAAATGGCACACACAACCCAACAGGCTCTGGACCAAGGACATATTCCCCACCTGCGACGTGCCAAAGGACAGCTGCCAGGCATGGTGGATACTCTTCAGATCCTCGAAAACCGCAAAGCCGGGAACGTATGCCATCCCAATCTCCATAGTCTCCAAGGGGGAGAAACTGGCCGGGTTCAACCTCGACCTGACCATCATGCCCTTCACACTGCCCACCATCAAGGACTACGCCTTCGGATTCTACAGCTCAAGAGAGGTGGACGACAACAGCATACTCGCCGACATGGCCACACACGGTTGCAACAGCCTCTCCGCATGGCCCTCGTTCGCACCGATGAACAACAAGAAGGAAGTGGACTTCAGCTCATGGGACGACTACTTCGCCAGACTCAAGCAACATGGACTCGACAACTCATTCATCTGGTTCATCGGCACCAAGGACACGGGCGGAGACGAGATATCGAAGGAATTCGGCCCGGAAAAGCTCAACCAGATACTGAAAGGCATCAGCGTCAAAGTCGCGAAAAAAGCCTATCCCGCCAACTTCTGCGTAAGCATCGACGAGGCAGTCCAGAACAAGGCCGCATTCGCCAGAATGAAGGAGATATTCTCCTGGACCCAGACCAACGCCGCCGCCATCAGAAGAATGGGCGTCTCCCTCGACAAACACGAAAATGCCGCCGCACACGCCGGAATCATCGACGTCCTCTCGTGCAACGGCAGCTTCCAGCAGAACAGCGATTGGTGCGCAAAAAACAAGGCCAGAATGTTCACCTACACCGTCTTCAGCGGAAGAAGCTCCGCGGCAGACTCCAGATACAACTGCGGATTCAACCCATGGAGATACTCGGCCTCCGGAACTTTCGGATGGGCGCTGAACTGGTATAACGGAAATCCATTCAACGACCTCGATAGCTCCATCTCCGACTGGGGCATCGTCCTCCCAAACTGGTGCGGAAAACCTGTCTCCACCCCGGCATGGGAGGCCTTCAGGGAAGGCGTGGACGACCGCCGTTACATCCTCGCGTACCAGAGGCTATCCAAGGACAAGGCCCCGGAGAAGACAAGATTCCTCAACGAACTGAAGAGCTTCCTCGTCGAGGAGGAACTCAGCACCGAGAAATTCGTGGGCGACTCCGTCTTCAGCGCAAAGGTCGGAGACCCGGAAAAACTCAACCAGGCCAGAAACAAAATAATCGACAGGCTCCTCGCCGAACCTCCAACACAGACACCCCCGGCGCAACAACCCAAATAGACCGGAAAATCCCTGCGGCAACAGCAGGACTCCGGACATCTCCGAAAATCCAGCTCTCCAAAAATGGACGGCAACCCAGCCTCCAGCCACGCACTGCATTAAAAATATTTTTTTTCTTGCATTTTACATTTAAAGCAATATACTATCAGATAAACTGCGAATTTCGCAATAATAAGGAGAACACATGAAGATCGGACTGGCCAAGGAGATCAAGAAGGAGGAATACAGGGTCGGGCTCACACCGCAGAGCGCAAGGGAGTACATCGAGCACGGGCACAGCGTCACCATCGAGGCCGGCGCAGGCCTCGGCTCCGGATTCCCGGACGCCGAATACAAGGCCCAGGGATGCAAGGTCTCCAAGGACAAGAAGGCCCTCTTCGACGAGGCCGACATGATCGTCAAGGTGAAGGAGCCTCTCGAATCCGAATATCGCCTGTTCCACGAGGGACAGATCCTCTACACCTATCTGCATCTGGCCGCGGACCTCAAACAGACCAAGGCGCTCCTCGCGGCCAAAGTCAAGGCCGTCGCATACGAGACAGTCATGGAGAAGGACGGCTCACTGCCCCTACTCATACCAATGTCGCAGATAGCCGGAAGACTCTCCGTCCAGGAAGGCGCAAAATATCTCGAGAAAAGCTTCGGCGGAAGAGGAATACTCCTCGGAGGAGTCCCAGGAATCCGAAAGGGCAACGTCCTCATCGTCGGCGGCGGAATCTCCGGAACCAACGCATGCAAGATCGCAATCGGCATGGGCGCCGACGTGACCGTCATGGACGTCTCCGCCAGACGCCTCCAGGAACTCGACGACATATTCGGCAACTCCGTCAAGACCATGTACTCCAACTCATACAACATAGACGAACTGATAAGGACAGCCGATCTCGTGATAGGCGCGGTCCTCATACCCGGCGCCATCGCACCAAAGGTCATCAAGCGCGACGACCTCAGGAAGATGAAGAAAGGCTCCGTCATCGTGGAC
>CAZGJP010000080.1:0-246 GCA_964526605.1 uncultured Lentisphaera sp. | reverse complement strand
CCCCCCCCCCAAACCACCCCACCCCAACCACCGCCCCCACCACCGGAAGCTTAACCAACGCTCCGCCAACGTGGCCAAACCAGTGGACCACGGCGGATGCACTGAAACGACGAGGCCGACCGACCACTCCAACCCGACTTTCATCGTGGACGGAATAGTCCACTACTGCGTCGCCAACATGCCCGGCGCAGTAAGCCTCAGCTCCACATACGCCCTGACAAGCGTCACAAACAGATACGGCCTCAT
>CAZGJP010000079.1:0-9790 GCA_964526605.1 uncultured Lentisphaera sp. | reverse complement strand
TCCATCTGCTTCTGTCGAAGAGCACGAACCGGTTAACATTCCAGGTGAAAAAATAATCCGTCTGTATCTGATCCGCCTTGAGATAGGCATCTTGCATCAGAAGAGGATCGAAGGGGGAGCGTCCCTCGGACGTTCCGGGTAGCTTCACCTCACCGCATAGAACAGGGGTCTGGCAGCCCTTCACATAGAAACGAAGGTCATGACGCTTGCGGCTGCCTCCGACATGCTCTTCCACGGACGCGTGCGAGAAATTCCAGTCAGGATGGGCTTGAAAAATCATCTCCGCCCAGCATTTCACATCGGCGCAGAAGCTCTGTTCATGAATTTTTTCTTCTTGTCGAGGGCTCATGGCTATTATTGGCGTTTGAACTGAATCAGTAAAGTGAAATATCGTTCAATTATTGCAGGATTCAAACCCCTGAAGGGACGAAATGCCCCTTTAGAAAATGTCGTTGGACCTGTCGGAGGGGGGATTCAGACCGGCCGGACGGCCATTGCGGAGAGAAATGCGGGGACTCTGATGGGGCGGCGCGTCCTGGCATCCATGCAGGCGTGGACGGTCCAGCCTTCGGCCAGCAGATTCCCGCCATTGCGGATTTCGCAGCGGATCTTGATGCGGACGCCCTTAGCCTCCTCGACCCATCCGGATATGCCGAGCAGGTCGTCGTATCGCGCGGGCGCGATGTATCTGCAGTGGGCTTCTATGACAGGGAGCATCACGCCATCCCTCTCGATCTCGGGATATGGCTTGCCAGCCTCCCTCAGCAGCTCGTTGCGGAGCCGCTCGAAGTATTCCAAATAGTTCGCGTAATATACCACTCCCATCTGGTCGGTGTCCGCATACGGGACACGGTATTTGATCTCGGATTTCATCGCCCGCCTCCTTCGATTGCGTTTCGTCGTTCGTCCTTTATCTCCAGCCTCAGTATGATTCCATCCCTGTGGTGGATGCGGACCAGCCTGCCTTCGTCTATCGGCCCTCCATGGGACTTGCTATTGTTGAAGCCAGGGGACACTACATAGTCCGAATATTCAAAGCGCACTCCATTTACCTCGAAAGATTCCAGACCATGCCCGTGATAGGCCATTGGAACGAAATTCTCAACCCTGCCCTCCACCAGACTAGCACGACCCTCTCTCATCAGCAAACTATGACGCCGATAATTCCCATACGTTGAGAGAAATACCACAAGTGTCCACAAGACCGAGAACCCGAGGAAGCAGAAAGGAAAAATGCAACGGAATATCCAGTGCCTCCCCTTCCCTATTTCCCCGCGGAATGCGACAAGGAGAATTCCTACAGCGACGAAAAGCAGGCCGAAAACGGAAAACTTCCAATTCTTGAAACCAGCCTCGGCAATGTCAAAGACTAGACGATATTCCATATGACCAGATCTTGCATATAATCGATTCCATTGTCCGTCCGGACCTGGCATGAGCGAAATCCGGGTTAGCCGGATGGGCTTGCTCGATCCTCTCTTTCAATTTCTTGAGCAAACCATCCCACAACTGGCCCAATTCTGTGCCACACGTAAAGGCCTGCCGCAGACGCCGCGATACCGAAGGCAGCCAACAGCCAACTTGGACTGCCGTATTGCAACAGTTGACGACAATCGCCTGCGCCAGAGAACACGCCAAGCCCTATATAGGCACCATTCGCCAAGAGACAAAAACCAGCGAAAAATTGCAGGGCGTGTCTTGCTTTGGCGCCAACCGCTCCCGACAAAGCTAACAACGCAAGCGGCATACACGCTCCCAGCATCGGCCCAGCCCAGACAACAATCAACGGGCTATTCCCTCCGGAGAAATCTGTCCGTGAGAAACCGACCACTGGAATATTCACCGCCTCAATCCCTGCCCCCGTAGCCACCGCGCCAATACAATGGCCAGCTTCATGTATGACCATCATTCCATACCAACTGAGAACGACAACGACAATCCATGTCATAATCTGACTCTTAGTCATCCTCTCCCTTCGATATCGAACGCCCCTTCATCATCCATCCCTCGAACGTGTTGCTGGATGCATGGAATCTAGCTGGGGGGCCTTCAAAACACTATTTATACCTGACAATTAACACATGGGTTTCTTTTTTTTCAGGAGATCATCAGGCATCATATCTCCTTTCACCGCGCCTACGATTCTGTCGAGGACCTGATCAATAGTCATTTCGCTGCTGTCCACTAGAATTGCGTCGGCGGCCCTGGTCAGCGGGGAGACTTTTCTGCTCATGTCCATCCTGTCGCGTTCGGCTATTTCCCTTGCGACCGAAGCGACGGTGGAACCTTCAATGGTCTCGCCGGACTGTTCGAGGCGTCTTCTTGCGCGGACTTCGGGGCTGGCGGTCAGGAAGAATTTCCACTTCGCATCCGGAAAGACTACCGTTCCGATGTCGCGCCCCTCCATGACGGCCAGCTTGGCCTTGGATGCTATCTCCCGCTGTCTGTCAACAAGCCATTTGCGGATGGCTGGTATGGCGGCTATCCGGCTTACAGACGCGGCTACTTCCGGAGAGCGTATTTTTCTTGTGACATCCTCGCCATTGAGCAGGATCTTGTCCGAGTCTCCCGACGAAGTGTATTCGAGACGGGTGTTGCGGAGAAGATCCTCCACGTCCTTTTCGGACGGGTTTTCAAGCGGAGTTCCTCTCGTTGTGGCCGCGAGAGTGATGGCCCGATACATGTTCCCGGTGTTTATGTATGTCGCGCCGAGCCTCTCCGCGACTTTCGCGGCGACGGTGCTCTTCCCGGCAGCCGCCGGACCATCTATCGCTATCACCGGTTTTTTGTCTGATTCTACGCGATTCATTCAAGATTTCGGATTTCGATGTTCGTGCTTCGTTCTCCCGTCCAGCATTCTCCGTTCGTAAGTCGCGCCGTAGTATCACGAAGGCGGATCTCCGTTTCATCTCCACATGCCAAACGCTGAACGGATGAACGGTTCCCCCCGTATCACAATCCCGTATCCCTTAGCCTTCCCCAACTCCGCTTCTTTCGTTCCCGCCAGCTCTCCTTTGGAGAGTGGCAGGTAAACACCATTTCTGGCTTTTGCGCGGGGACCGCGCAAACTACTTGCATCCCGCATCCCGCATCCTGTATCCCGCATCCTGTATCTTGCATCCTGTATCCTGTATCTTGTATCCTGTATCTTGTATCCCGTATCCCCCTCACCCCTTCGCCGGCGTTATTCTCTTTATTATCTCCTCGTTGAGGACTTTGCCTGCGTGGAGGCCGAGGGCTCTCATCCTGTATTCCTGGGCTGCGATGGTGACCAGTCCGGCGAGATCCCTTCCTGGCGCGACAGGCAGGGTTATGTGCGGAACGTCCATCTCCAATATCCGGTATTTCGCCGTCTCTAGACCCGAACGCTCTATCCTTCCGACCTCCTCCCAGTGCTTGAGCGTGACGACGATATCTATCTCCTGCTTCTCACGGAAGGCGGAAACGCCGAAGAGCTGTATTACGTTTATGAGGCCGAGACCCCGTATCTCGATGAAGCCATACATCTCGCTCATCTTGGCCGAGCCGATCAGGGAGCTTCCGCCAAGCTGGGAAATCCGCACGACATCGTCCGCGACAAGCGCCGCGCCGTTCTTTATAAGCGAAAGAGCGCATTCGCTCTTGCCCACCCCGCTGGGGCCTCTGATGAGAACACCAGTGCCCTGCACCTCAACCAGCGTCCCTATCACGGCTACACTCGGCGAAAGCTCGCGTTCGAGATATATGACCGTGTCGTTGATGACATGGTATGTTATCATCGAGGACACGAAGATGGGCATGTCTATCTCGTTGGCAAGCTCTATGAAGAGAGGAAAGGGGTCCAGGCCGCGCGCGAATATCACGCATGGAAAGTATTCCTCCAGATAGCGCCTTATCGCATTGTCCCTGCTTGTCTCGTCCAGCGAATTCATGTATGCATACTCGGCCATCCAGATTATGTTCACACGATTGTCCGCAAAGTAGTCGAAGAATCCGGCCAACGCGAGACCGGGGCGGTGTATCGACTCCTCCGTTATCTCCCTGTCGGCTCCCTTCTTCCCTGCAACCCACCTTAGCTTGAGCGTCTTCTCATTGTCCCTGAAAAACTTCGTCACCGATATTGAACTTCTGCTGTCCATCCTGGTCAATCCTCCTGCTTCAATGGTTCGGGCTTGCGCTTTCCCTTCAGGAGAATCGCAGGGTCCTCACCTATGCTGTTGAGCATCTCGGTGAGGCTGTCCAAGGATTCGTCCAGCTTGGCCAAGGTCTGCGACAGCCTGGTCTTCAGCCGGGCCATCTCCGATATCCCCTCCGAGGTGGAGGCGAACGCATCCCTCGCACTCTTCGCCGTCTCCGGAATCTTCGCCTCCTCCACCTCCTTCCTTATCCCCTCCGAAAGGGCGTTGATGGATTCAAGATTGCTTTTCAGCTTCGAGACGACATCCTTCATCTCCGACTCGTCCAGGGTCCTGTTCAGGTTGGCCGTGGTCGTCTCCAGATTGGAACTTATCAGCTCGAGCTTGTCTATCGTGGACTGTATCTTGGGGTCGTCGAAGAGGCGGTTGATCGAACGAAGCGTCTCGACGAGCCTCGAAGATATCTCCTCGTAGTTGATGGAGGCGATGCGCGCCATGGTCTCGCTGAGGCTCGAACTTATCCCGCTGAGGAGCGACGGCGTCGACGGAATATAGAGGACATCGTCGGGAGGCCTGATCGCCAGAACCGGATTCGCGGGGGTGAAATAGTTGAGCTCGACATACTTCATGCCGGTTATGCCGGTCAAGTCCAGCCTGCACCGCAAGCCCTTTATGATCTCGTTCTCTATGTGCTCCCCAAACTTCTCCGCATCGTATTTGCCTCGCCCCCCGTCAGGCGCGACCGCGGAGAGCACGGCCTCCATGTCCACCCGGACATGCTTCTTGTTCAGGTTGACCGTCATTCCCGTGACCCTTCCAATCGTCACCCCCTTGAGCTTCAGCGGCGCTCCGTGTTCAAGCCCCTGGACCGATTCGGTGAAAATCGTGGTCATGACTATCTTCCTCTCGAAGATGTCGGCTATCCCAAGTGAAAGCAGGATCGCAAACGCGAGAACTGCGGCCGACACGATGAATAGCCCCAACTTGAATCTGTTCGCTTCTATCATTTTATCTTTGCACCTTCGTGCTATACATCATTCTTTTATTTCAACAGTAAGATAACATTCCCCGACAAAATTGAAAACAGCTATCGAATGCGGTCAATCATCCCGTCCCGCGTAAAGAATTCCCTGACACGGCTGTTTGCCGGCTTATCCCTGAGCTCGGCCGGACTGCCGAACGCTATCGCCGTCCTCTCCTCCGGATCGAGCATCATCGCCCTGTCGGCTATCGCGTAGATGCTGTCCAGCTCATGCGTGACAACAACCATGGTGGTGTCCAGCCTCTCCCGCAGGTCGAGAATCAGCCGGTCCAGCTTCGCGGCAGTAACCGGATCGAGCCCCGCCGACGGCTCGTCGAAAAAAAGTATTTCAGGATCAAGCGCCATCGCCCGGGCGAGCCCGGCCCGCTTCCTCATTCCGCCACTGGCCTCGTGCGGCATCATGTTCTCGCAGCCACCCAAGCCAACCATCTCCAGCTTCTTCTTCACCAGATCGGCGATTTCGCCGGGCGGATATGGCGTGAACTCCTCCAGAGGCAGCGCAACGTTCTCCCCTAACGTGTAGGAGTTGAAAAGGGCACCGGACTGGTATAGCACCCCGAACAAACGCATGATCCGACGCTTGCCGGACAAGTCCGCCTTCACAATGCTTTCTCCCTTGACCAGGATGTCCCCCGAGATCGGCGCGCGCAGGCCAGTCATGTGCTTCATCAAAGTGCTCTTGCCGCATCCAGACCTGCCAAGAATGACGAAGACCTCTCCACGCGCAACGGAGAAGTCCAGATTCTCCAGCACCACAGCGCCGCCATAGCCGACGGAGAGCCCCCTGACCTCTATCATGACTGGGTTGCCGTTCATAACATCTTGTCCAAAATCAATACATCAAGTTCGGGGGCAAGCTTCAACAGCGCCTTGTCGTTGCTTATCATCGTTGGCTTCCCGCTCGAATAGTAAATCGCAGAGGCCGCCTGCAGGATGTCCGGAAGAGGAAGGCGGTATTTCCCCCTTAACGCGCCGGCGAGAAACGCCACCTCGTCATTGATAGGCAGACGCTCGGCGTTTGGAATGCTCAACACTGCATTCCTGTATTTTTCAGCAATCTCAATATTGCCAGCCTGAACAGGCTTGACCATCAGCTCCGCCAGCGTGACAGGAGATATCAGCCCGGAAAATTTCTCTTGGAACATAAAGGAGAATATTCTTTCGACAATGTCTGCATATCGTCCGTCATCCTCAAACAAGTATATGAAAAGCATCGTGTCCAATACAACGCGCCTACGACCGGAGAGCTTTTCAAGGATACTATCCGACATGCCCATCCCATTCACGCCTGAGGCTCTTCACATATGCGGTCGCATCCATCCCATCCGCAATTTTACTGCCTATCCCCCGCAAAGACGAAGGCGACGCATCGTATATCCTGAGCGAATCCCCCTCAATAACAACATTGAGCTTCTCCTTGGGCCTTATCCGAAGAGCCCTGCGCTCCTTCTTCGGTATCACAATCTGATATCTACTGCCGACAGTTACAAGCGACATATGGCACCAATTTTTCATACGAAATATTTTTTATCATATACTGACTATATCTGTCATATTGCTTATTTCAAGCCGCCGCACCGTGCAATCCGCACCCAGCTTTTGCGTCATACGCGTCAGCACTTTCTGCGAGCAGGGTAAACATCCTGTATCCTGTATCCTGTATCTTTTAGTCTTTAGCCCTCTTTAACGCTGAACGTGCCAACGATGCGTGCAAACGAGATCCCTGCATCCTGCATCAGTAGGCATAAAGCCTTACCCCTTAGAACCACACATTGACCAACATCGTTATCGCAAAATCGGCAATGACAACCAGAAATATGGACGAGACCACCGCCGAAGTCGCGGCCCTGCCGACACCCTGCGCGTCGTTGCCCGACTCCAGACCTCGCCAGCATCCTATCACGGCGATAATCACGGCGAAGGCCAGGCTCTTGACCAGCCCTTCGGCGAAATGCCTCGGAAGCAGTATGTCGAAAGTCCGGTTGTAGTAGGCCGAAAATGAAAGCTGGAGTTGGAATATCGCCACGAGAAGGCCCCCGACCAGACCGGCGATGTTGCCTATCACCGTCAGAAGGGGCATGACAAATACGAGCGCAATGAATTTCGGAACTATCAGAAAACGGCTCGGGACTAGCCCCATCGTGGTGAGAGCGTCAATCTCCTCGGAGACCTTCATCGTCCCTATCTCCGCGGCGAAGGCCGACCCCGCCCTGCCAGTGCATATTATCGCCACCATGAAAGGGGCAAGCTCCTTGATCACCGAATAGCCCACGGCGTCCGCCACGAATATATCCCCACCATATTTCCTCAGCTGCAGAGCCGACTGTATCCCCACTATCAACCCCATTATGAAGCAAAGCATGGAGACGATGGGCACGGCATCGGCCCCGCAGGAGTCCATGTAGTAGAATGTTTCCCTCCAGCGTATCTTCCTCGGGTTCCTGACCGCACCGCATATGGCGACCGCCGTCTCTCCGGTTATCCCTAGAAGCGACCGGATGTCGCGGAAAAACTTGACCGCCGCCTCCCCAATATGCTCGAAGGCGGACTGCCTCTGCGAAATTCGCACGCCAACAGAGGTTTTTGTATTTTTCCCAGGCACGCCAAACCTTAAAGGCTATTATTTATGCCGATTATCGGCATGGAGGGCCGCACTTGTGCGGCCGAGAAATTGATATTCGAATTTAGTGTTCAGAACAGCGTGTATATGAACGGAGCGGATGCTGTTCCACCGAGCATTATGAGAAGACCGAGTAACAGCAGGACAATTATTATCGGGATCAGCCAGAACTTCTTGTTCTCCTTGATAAAGTCCCAGAACTCCCTGACTATCCCCGCCTCCGAATCCAGCTTCTCAAAGTCGTCGCTTTTCTTTTCTTCAGACATAAAATCCTCGACTGGTGATTTAAAATAGTGATAACATGATTGAATATATGCTGGGAAGATGCCTTTTGTCCCATCATTCCCAAAAAGTTCTTACATGGGTATATTTCCTTATGCGCTCATCAGAGGTCAAAATGACAAGACCATATAACCGCGCCGTGGCAACAATAATTTGATCCGCCGGATCGTTGTGAAATTGCCCCGGAAGTTTCGTTGATTCCACTGACACCTCGGGACTGAGAGGAAACAACTCTATTTCTTCGGGATTCGTGGCGGACTCTATCCACTTATCTACCGGACAGGATAAGACAAGCTTGCCCAAAGAAACCTTCTTGGCAATTTCCCAAGGGCTTATCGCCGATATCCCTATTTCTGACGCTCCGGCATTCCTGAGTATATCCTTTACGCCAGGACGCAAGTTCTCCTGCATTCCAAGCATCCAAAACCATACATTCGTGTCGAGGAGATACTTCAAACGCAGACCTCCCAATCCTTGACATCCAAGTCGTTTTCAAAGTCTTCAGATAGCTTCAGAGCCGTTCCATTCAGCTTGCCGTAAAGTGGATTTCTTGCTCCAGAATTTCGAGGAGGCTCAGAAACCACAGCGACAACACGCCCCCTCTTGGTGATTTCAATCCTTTTATGCTTGGATGAGACTTCCCTGATAAGACCCGTGCATTTTGCCTTGAACTCAGTTATATTCACATTCATCTTGAATACTCCTTCAGTATTTATATGACCATATAATATAGTCTGATCAGAAAAAATCAAGTCATTATATCAATACTGCCTGTAGTATCTCTTGAGGTCCGTCTTCCGCTTGCAACTATCCCAATTGCTCAAGTCCGGGGACTTCTTCAGCTTCAGGGGATCCCGTCCGAACAGCCTCATAAGCAGTGCTATTGGAGTGAAGACCAAATAGAAGAAAAGCATCAGTATCAGATTGGACACGACTATCCCAATGCATGCAGCGACGAAAAACCAGATCAGATAGAGGGGTCTGGCCGCGGCAGGGGCAAGATATGAAACTGCGAATATGATTATTCCGGCGGAAAGCAGATAAGTGCTTATATCCAGCGCATTGGAGAACTTCTCCATTCCAGCATGGCTGCCAAGAACGATCAAAACCGAAATCACGGCGAAGCCGACAAGCACGGTCAGGCCGAACTTCCTCGTCTCGGCCTCGTCAGGACGCCAATTTATCTCTTTGAATGGGTTTATCATATACTCTAGGCGTAAGGCTTAGGGCTTAAGGCTTGGGGATGGTTGAGGAGATTCGTCGCTGTATCAATCGTTGAAGCATGGAGGAAATCACCCTGCATTCATCAAGAACATGATAGTACTCCTTTTCGCTAACGTACTTGACCTCAAAAGCTATTTCCATTTGAGTTTGGAGTTCGGCTGAAGATCCTTTGGCAATGAAAAAATGCCTGATCGCTTGCTTGTCAGTATCAAGTTCATCTCCTTCCGCAATGTTGCTAGAAATACTGACGACAGCTCTTCGCATTTGATCTCTCAGGCCAAAATCTTTTGATAGGCGTTGGTTGTTGGTCATATGGTAAATAAAAACAGCGAGATCCTTGGCCCTCAACCATACCCTCAATTTTCGAAAATCTCCCATAATCCCCCTTTTCCCCTTACCCCTTATGCCTTAAGCCATCTACCTTAAGCCCTGCGCCTAGTCCAGCTTGAATTGCTTCTTGTATTCCTCGACATCGGCCTTGCCCCTCTCAGGCTGCACGTCCTTGAA
>CAZGJP010000078.1:0-9843 GCA_964526605.1 uncultured Lentisphaera sp. | reverse complement strand
TCCTGGTTCATATCAGGAAGAGGCAGGGGAGAGAAGATCATGGTGATAGTGCCATACTCCGACCGACTCATACTCCTCTCAAGATACCTCCAGCAGCTAGTCATGGAAAGCATAGGCAAGGAGCGCGACCTCGACGGCAAGCTCGTCTGCCAGGGACTCAACGTCTTCGGGAACAAGGGAGGCACGGATGCGCACGCCTTCATACAGCAGCTCAACGATGGGAAGGACGATTTCTTCGCAACCTTCGTAGAGGTGCTGAAGGATGCCGCCCTCATTGACATCGAGGACGGCATAGGCATGGGCGACTACCTGCACGGCTTCCAGGCCGGACTGACCAATGCGCTCCTGGAGAAGAACCGCCAGGTCATCACGATCAAGATAGTGGAGGTCTGCCCGGCAAGCATCGGAATGATCATCGCACTATACGAACGCGCAGTGGCTTTCTATGCCGAGCTCATACACGTCAACGCGTTCCACCAGCCCGGCGTCCAGGCATACAAGCTCGCCAGCAAGGAGATCATCAAGATACAGAAGACCCTCGCCGGGAAGGCGGCGGAAATTGCAGGGGCGAAAGCCTCCGCGGCGGAAATCGCGGCTAAAACAGGCTTCCCCGACAAGGCCGCCGAAGTCGAGGGAATCCTCGCGAAATTCGCAGCCAACGCTCCGGCAAGGCTCCTCGGCGGGTTCAAGGTCGAAAGAAGCCTCCAGAAGGAAAAAACATGGATCTTCTCGCTGGTGAAATGAGGAGATGAACCAATCATTCTGAATTTGATCGTTATCATCGCAATTTCGATAGCTGTGGCCATAGGCATAGCTTGCTACAGAAAGTGAACAAAGGAGTCATGGCATGTATCTCGGAAGAATAGTCGCGGCGGGAATGAGCTCGTCCGGTCTCGTATCGGTGCTCTACAGGGTTTCGTCGAGGTCTTTTCCAAACAGGGAGGCGAAGCTGCTCGAGAAGGGGGTGGCCATAGTCCCCAAGCCCGGATTCGAAAAGGACATCTTCGTAAATCCCTACATCGCATACAACTGCCTCAGGATGGCAGGCGACTGGGCCGTGGCGACGAACGGTTCCCAGACCGACCCGATAGCCGAGAAGATCGCATCAGGCATGAGCCCCCGCGACGCATTCGCGATATCCATGCTCGCCCTAGACTACGAGAAGGACAGCTACAACACCCCACGCATCAGTGCCGCGGCAAACGGCAGGCTGAAGAAAATCGTCCTTGGAATAGTCCGGAAGGACTATCTCCAGGTCGCGGAGTTCGACTGCGTCCCTGGAAAACTCCTCTACGTGTCCACATACGAGCACAACAGCGTGGAGAACGAGCATTCCGACGGAGCGTTCGCAGCGGCAAGCGCAGCGGATGCCTGTTCGCACATAATGTCCGGCGGGGTCTTCGCGAAATTCACGAATCCGGTCGCGGCGGCCGCGGCTGTATTCAAGGACGGCAACTTCAGCAGCTCTGTGCTTTGACCTGTAAAAAGCGGCTGAAAACCGCTTTTTATAGGCGCGAAATCACCGTTTTTCAAGCACGAGCTTTAGCTTCGCGAGTCTTCCGGTCGGCTTCACCTTGACGTCAATCCCCTTCGGGCAGGAATACCGGAGATGGAGCTCTCCTCCTTTTATCTCCCATCGTACTTCCACTTCTCCAAGCGGATGGGGCAGCATCCCTTCCGCCCACTTGAGAGATTCCGACTGCGGCGCGATGAGGATGCTGTCGAGACCTTCATTCTCCGGGAATCCCATCCTCACGCCCAGCGCGCGGGTGCTCAGGTAGAAATTCGGAGCGGTGCTCCAGGCGTGGGTCAGAGACTTCGTCGGATTGCAGTGCTCCCATATGGTCCCTGTCGGATTTTCGATCATCGGCCTGTAAATCGCCTTCATGCATCTTTCGGCCTCGTCCTCGATGCCATGCTTGTATAGGGCGCCGAGAAGGTAGAATGCCCCATATGGGGAGACGGTCTCGAATTCCTTCTCGGGACTGAATCCGCGGATTATCTCCACCACCTTGGACATGGCCGCCTTCTTCTTCCTACCATCGAGGTCGGAGAAGAGCAACGCCCAGGAATTCGCCGCGGCGTTCCGTGACAGCTTGCTGATGCCTCCCTTCAAGATGTTGTCGGCAAGGCAATCACGCCTTTCATCCCAGAATCCGGACTCTATCGCCTTGGCGAGCCTTCCAGACTCGATCTTGGCCTTTTCCGCCTCCGGTTCCATACCTATCATCATCAGAATCCTCGACCAGGAACGCAGTGCCTCCACCATCAGCGCGTTGAAGGCGCAGACGCAGCCATCGCCAGCCTTGTAGTGGTGCTCGATGAAGGCCGGATAGCTCGACTCCAGCAGTCCTCCCGGTCCACGCTTCGACAAGATCCTGTCCAGCAGCCTCCTGAAGACGGGGTAAGCTCTCCTTGCGAAATTCGCATCCTTCGAGACTCTGCAATACCAGTCGAGGTTCACCAGGGCGATGACGGGATATTCGTAGAGTGTGGGCTCGGCTCGCGGATTCGGCGCCCGGGACTGCATCCAGCCATCCTCGTCCTGCGACTGCAGGAGAATCTCGATGCTGCGGCGGACAAGCCTCATGTCGCCGGACGCCACTAGCATGGTTCCGGTCTCTGGAAGCAGGTCGCCGGCATAGAGGGTTCTCTCCCGCCAGGGACAGTCGGTAATCACATCCTCCGAACAGAGTTCGAGGGTGTTCCATCCGTATTCCCATAAAGTGTTGAAGAATTCGTCGGAGCAACGGAAGTTTCCACGTCTTTCCAAGGGATATCTTTCCTCGATGACTCCTGCCTTCTTCAGCTCGACCTGACCCGAATGGCCGTCAACCAGAACCTCGAGATACCTGAATCCACGCGGGAAGAATGTCTCGCATCGGCCTTTTCCGCGGCTGGCGATCTGCCTTTCCGCGGCGTTCACCAGAAAGTTTTTCCCGTAGTTGGGTCTATTGCCGGAAAGCTCCTCGGCGTATCCGAAGTCGAACACGGTTCCGGGGGGAGCTGAGTACTCGATGAAAATCCTGCCAAGGACTATCCTGCCGAAGTCGAAGACGATGGAGCGTTTCTCCCCGGCTGGAACGACCATGCCGGCGGATTTCGGAAGAGGAATGGGCCGGCCTCCAAGCCATGCAAGATTGCGCAACGGCGAGACAGCCAGGGCGTTCGCATGAACACCGCTCCATAGTTTTGCCAGGCCACCAGCAACCCCTCCGCCAACCCACGGCTTCTTCGCTAAAATAGCATCTCCCTTCTTCGCCGGGACAGGTCCGGCGACATCAAAGCTGCCCTCGTCGCTCCGGTCTTGCGTTCGTGAGAATACGAGCCCTTTTTCCGCCGGAAAGGAAATGTGGAATTCCCATATGCCATAGGACATCCTGTAGGAGACGAAGAATTCGTTCCAACCCTTTTTCAGGCGCATTTTCGCCCTCTCCATCAGCATTCGGCCGTCGCTGCATGGACTCTTTCCGAGCAGTTTTCCGTTCAGGTAGTGTTCGCCCCACCATAGCCCGGCCTCGATTTCCTGCTCTCCCGGGGAGAATATCTTTGTGCGGGCGAACGAATGCGCCGGGGGATGCTTCACCTCGTCCCGTGAGCGAATCTCCTGGACTAGCTTGAAGGAGAGAATCCTCTCCTCGTCGGAATTCCTGTTGCAGGAGACTATCCTGTCCGCCAGGATTTCTTTGCTGGTCATTGGAGGAATGCTTCTTTGGCGAAGCCCCGCCGCGTGCGGATTCCGCACGAGACCGGGCTTCTCCCAGGCCGAATCGTCAAAGCCGGGCATATCCCACGCTTCCGGCGCTTTTCTCCCGTCTTCGATCTGTATCGGCCCGACAGCGAAGGAGAATGCCGGCGCGTCGCGGTCGCAGGATTCCGACTCAATGCACTTCCATCCTGAAGCGGTGGAAAGAGAAATCCTCCTTCCTTTTCCGCATTTGACCGAGCCCCATGCGGCGAAGCCCGGACCGGATTTGAGATAGTGGAAGCAAGTCTCTCCGAAATGGCAGACGTCCACGGCGATCACATTTTCGCCTTTTCTCAGAAGCGCCGATATGTCGTGGCCGTCGTATTCCGGGAATTCAGGATAGGCCCTGGCCGGCCCACATCCGACGAAGACGCCGTTGACGCTTAGGCGATAACGCGTTGTCGCCGAAATGTGTATGAAGGCATCGCCGATTTTGCCATCTGCACGGAATGCCTTCCGGAAAAGCACATGCGAAATCCGCGACGGCTTGAAATTGCTCTTCCAGACGAACGATGGGATCTTCATTGGATTGGCTCGGGTGGTTTTTTCATCTGGCTGCCGGCGCCGGTTCGACGGACAATTTCATCAGATCGCGCAGCTTGGCGAATATCTCGGTGTTCTCGTAGTTCCCTGAAAAGTTCTCCGCACCAGCGCCGAGAGCATATACCGGGATGTCGGCAGCAGTGTGCCCGCCGCTTGTGAACTTGAACCCGGCGCGTTCGGCCAAAATCCGGCTTGCCACGACAGTTATCGGATTAGCCTTCCCGTATAGGCTTTTCTTCTCCTCGCCGCTCAACGCATCCTTCCAAGCCATTGACAGATCCTCCTCGTCTTGGGCGGAGACATTTCCAAGGCCATATTGTTCCTTCACAAAGGACAGAACTTTCGAGAAATCGGCGTTCTCCTTCTGGAAATCCTTGATCCTGTCAGTCAGTTTCTCTCCTGTCATCCTGACCGATGATGTCACGGAAGGATCGCCTTTTTCAAGCTTCTGCAGCCCGCCAGTCTCGTGGTCGGCTGTCACCAATATCAAGGTGTCCGAGGGGCTTTTCCTTTGAAATTCCAAAGCCTCCTTGACGGCTAGTTCGAACTCCATGGTCTCCCCGACCGCGACGGCCAGGTCATTTGAATGGCAGGCCCAGTCTATCTTGCCTCCCTCCACCATCATGAAGAAGGGAGCTCCCTCGAGGCGTCTTATGGCTGCGGCGGTGAATTCGGAAAGCCGGACGTCGTCATCCTTTTGATCAAGCGCCCACGGAAGGGATGCTCCTCCGGAGAGGCGGTGGTTCATCGCGAGAATTCTCTTATCCTTTTCGAGCCGGGCAAGAGCATCGCGGGTCCGCAGAACCTTGAATCCGTTCTTGATCGCCTTTTGAAGATTGTCTTCGGTGCTGTCCTTCGCCTTCTGCCCGGCGAGTCCGCCGCCACCGAAAAACTCAAATGGAGATTCAGCCAGCTGCTTGGATATCTCCGACATGTTGCCACGGCTCTTGTCGTTTGCATAGAAGCCGGCCGGAGTGGCGTGGTCGAGGCTTACGCTGCTGAGTATTCCAATCCTCCATCCGGCCTTGTGGGCCAGAACGGCGATTGATTCAAGGGATTTTTCGTCCGGACTGACTCCGAGCATCCCGTTGTTTGTCTTGACCCCGCAGGCGATGGCTGTTGCGGCGGCGGCTGAATCAGTTACCTTCTGGTTCGCCGATGCCGTCTTCTGCCAGCCAAGGACGGGGAACTCTCTAAAAGAGAGCTTCTCCCCGGAGCCCTTGGCCTTGGCCAGTTCCGCCGCCTCGACCTGACGTTCCCCCATTCCGTCCCCGATGAAAAGGAATACATGCCTCGGCTCCCCTCCAATTGCGGAAATCGCAAGACAGAGAATCAATGCAGTGACAAGCGTGAAGAATTTGGATTTCATGAAAGTCTCCTTATTTCATGGCGGGCAGATATTCCGCCGTGTATTGCAACATCTCGTTGAACATCTTCCACGCCTTGTCCGTGGGAATCCTCACCAGCGGGTCGTTGAGCATAGCCTCGAAGGCGAGAGCCTTGTCCCCGTCCATCGCCGCCTTAAGGGTCATCTCCTGCACGGAGATCACGCGTCGGACGGCCTCAGATACTCCGGCCGGGAGCGGCTTCGCCGTCACCGGCCTTATGCTGTCGCGGCGGAACTGGGCGTATGTCTCGACAATCGCGCCAAGCGGCGCGTCGGACATCTGTCCCATGTTCGGAATGTTAACGTTGGTGTCCAGCGTCCTTCTGCCGAGCAGGGCTAGCATCTGCGCCACGCCCTCCTCGCCGGAGGGGTTTAGCGTCGCCCTGTCGAACTTGGTCGAGGCTCTTTTCTCCTTGCTTCTCTTCATCCTCCAGGAGAACGGTGTGCAGACCACTCCCCATCTGTGCAGAGCCTTCTCCGAGCCGAGATACCATGGGACGAACTCCACCAGATGCCTGTCACCAGCCGCCCCGAGCGCGCCGAAGCGGCGGAAGAAATCAAGAGCTACAAGCGCGTCGGCGTTGAACCACTCGCCCTTCCTGCTCCTTTCTCCGGCCTTTGCGCTCCTGTCCGAGAAAGTCTTCTCGTCGGAGACCAGCTTCGCGAGCTTCGGGAAGAGGTCGTGTCCGTTCCAAGACGCGCTCGTGGCGAAAGTGAAATGGTTCACCCCGGCCACATCGAGAAAAATCTCTCCGCGGGCTACCTTCTCCGCCCCGAACCACTCCTCTAGCTTCCATGCAAGAAATCTTTGCGTCCCGAAGACCTCGTGGCAGCAGCCGAAGGCCTTGATCCCGGGCTCCGCCGCATAGAAGGCCGCCGTGCACAGCGTCATTGGGTTCGTGTAGTTTATCACCCAGGCCTTGGGGCAGTGCTTCATCACGAGACGTGCATAGTCGGCCTTCACCGGGATAGCCCTCAACGCGCGCATTATCCCACCGGGACCGGTAGAGTCGCCGACAGGCTGGACTATCCCGTATTTCGCCGGTATCTCCAAGTCGGAGTATCTCATCTGGGTTGGTCCCGGCTCGATGGAGCAGACCACAAAATCAGCTCCCTTGAGTGCATCCTGCGGCCTCTTGGCCGCGCTGACGCGGAACTTCGTCTTCGACTCGGGACGGCCGAATATGTCCTCCGCGACCTTGACGTTTGTCGCCGCGGCCGAGTGGTCTATGTCGTATAGGACCAGCTCCCCGGTGATTTCCGGGCATAGCGCCAGGTCGCTCATGAGCTCGTAGGCCCAGTATCTGCTTCCTCCGCCGATGTACGCGATCTTGACTTCAGCCTTTCCTCCAACGGCATCCATGGGATGAATTCTCCTTATTAGCATTTACGGTGTTTACGGAACAAACCGATTATCCGAACAAGGGAGGGTCAATATAATTTACGGGCCTCAAAATGCAATCCCTCTTGCGGCAAGCCGCTTGCATTGTCAGCGGCATGCTGTAACTTATCCGCGGAAACCAGAAAATAGGAGAGGAGCGGTAGTATTTTTGCTTTGTGCAGGATAAGGGAGAGGACGCTGCGTCCGTCTCCCGGGCAAGATTACATTCCCGTCTTTTTATGACAGAAGACTCTTGTTCTTCGTGTCGCGAAAAATCAGCCGAAGGCCAATGCGCAAGCAGCAGTCCCTCAGAATGCGCATCGTCCTCGCGCCGCTCCGAATCATCGTCCTCCCTCCCTTCCCCAAGCGTCCGCAGATCCAAGCCCAGAGGTGCCTCCAAGTGAAGAAGCTCCGCGTGGCTCTCGCATGCAGCACCAAAGACGGTTTGAGGAAGGAATACGCCGAACGATTCGGCGCATTGGAGAACGATGATGAACCTCCGCCGGACTTCTTCGCCGAAGGGGACGACCCCGCCACCATCGAATCCGTCGCCGGGGCCATGCGTTCCGCAGGGCATGAGGTCGACATCCTCGAAGGGGACTCCGGATTCCCGGCCATGCTTGCAAAATGCAATCCGGACATAGTCTTCAACATCGCCGAGGGGCTTTTCGGCGACATGCGCGAATCCTTCGTCCCCATGACCTGCGAAAGAATGGGTGTGCCCTGCACCGGCTCGGGTCCTCTCGCACTTGCGATATGCCTCTGCAAGTCTCGCGCAAAGGAGATTCTCGCGTGGCGCGGCATCCCGGTCTCGCCGTTCAGAACATTCTCCCCGGACGACGACATGGACATCTCCGGTCTCTCCTTTCCGATGATGGTCAAACCAGTTTCGGAGGGAAGCAGCAAAGGCGTATTCGAGGACTCCTTCGTCGAGAACAGGAGCGAAGCGAGGAGGAGGATACGGGAGAAAACCTCCAAATACAACCAGCCGGTCATCGTCGAGGAATATCTTCCGGGAGACGAATACACCGTGGCGGTCTGGGGGAACGGCAGGGATATCGAAGCATTGCCGCCTGTCGCTATTAAGTTCGACCAGCTTCCACCGCAGTCCAGAAAAATATATTCCTACGAGGCCAAGTGGATATGGGACAACGAGGAGAAGCCGCTGGAGATCTTCGAGTGTCCCGCCAAGATTTCTGCAGGGCTGGGGAAGCGCATAGCGGCCACGGCTGTGAATGCATGCGAGTGCCTCGACATCAAGGACTGGTGCAGAGTGGACATCCGGCTCGACCGCGAAGGCGTCCCCAACGTCATAGAGCTCAACCCCCTTCCGGGGATACTCCCGCGTCCGGAGCAGAATTCCTGCTTCCCGAAAGCCGCCAGAGCCGCGGGCTACAGCTACGACCAGATGATAAACAAGGTCCTGTCCATCGCGTGCAGGAGACATGGAATAGCATGAAGAAAGGAAAAAGGAAGATACTCGTGGCATACAATGCTCCGCGCTCGAGCCGGATCCGCGACGATGCCGTCGCGGAGGAGTCTGTCGTGGAGTCCGCCGAAGACATAGTCAAGGAGTTGCGCAAAAGAAGCTGGAACGCCAAGACAATGCCTGTGTCCTCCCCGATAGTGAAAACAATCGAAACCGTCTCGGATGAGAGGCCGGATGCAGTCTTCAACCTCTGCGAGGGGTTCGACGGCGACCCGGGCATGGAGATGAACATGGCCGCGTTGTGGGAACTCCTCGGAGTTCCCAGCACCGGATGCAATGCCAGGACACTCGCCCTTTCGCAGGACAAGAGCAAGGCGAAGACACTCGCCGCGGATGCTGGTGTCAGGACCCCGGACCATGAATTGATGCACGCCCCCGGAGAGAAGACATCCCTCGGTTTCCCTCTTGTCGTGAAGCCGCCCACGGAGGATGGAAGCATCGGCGTGACGTTGAAATCCTTCGCCAGAAACAGCAAGGAGCTGGATTCGGCCGTTTCCGAGACCATCTCCCGATACGGAGCTCCGGCCATGGCTGAGAAATACGTAGACGGCAGGGAGTTCAACGTAGCCGCCTTCGGATCGGATGAAATAGTAATCCTGCCCCCCGCCGAAACCGAGTTCAGGAATTTCCCGAAGTCAATCCCGAAAATCACCACATACGAGACCAAATGGGACTCGGGCAGCGAATTCTACCGGAAGACGGAGTCTGTCTGTCCGGCAAGAATACCATTGAGGCTGGCTGAGGAGTTGAAGCGCATCACTTTGAAACTTTACAAAATCTTCGAAGCCGATTCATATGCGAGGGCCGATTTCCGAATGGACGCGCGTGGCAGAATATTCTTCCTGGAGTTCAACCCCAATCCCGACATTTCGCCGTCGTCCGGATTCAGGAAGGCGCTGTCGGCCGCCCGAATTCCGTTCGGAACGTTCGCGGAGGAGCTTGTAAAAACCGCCGAAAGGAGGCGTCGCAATAGAAAATGAAAGAAGTCAGAATCAGAGGAATGGAGAAGACGGACAGGCCGGAACTCCTTGGAATTCTCCGGAGGACAGGGGTCTTCTCGAGAGGCGAAATAAAGATCGCCGCAGAACTCATGGACAGCTTCGTCGAAAGAAAAAAGCAGCGGGACTACATAATACACGTCGCCGACGCTGGAGGAAAAACAGCCGGCTACGTCTGCTTCGGGCCAACTCCATGCACGGACAACACATATGACATATACTGGATAGCCGTGGACCCCGACCTCCACGGGCTGGGAAAAGGTGGCAGGCTCATCGCCTACGCCGAAATAAAGATAT
>CAZGJP010000077.1:5428-10122 GCA_964526605.1 uncultured Lentisphaera sp. | reverse complement strand
TGCCTGGCGGCGGCGATGGGTATCGGATTCATCGGAGGCAAGGCGCAGGATGCTATCGCGAGGCAGCCGGAGATGAAGAACGAGATCAGGACATTGATGATACTTTCCGCGGCCCTCATAGAGGGCGTCGCCTTCTTCGCGGCTGTCATATGCCTGCTCATAGTGCTCATGAGGTAAATGAATCCGGGGACAATGGAAGAAGACATCAACAATCCAGGACACAGTTCTGCGTCGGTCGCGGAAACTCCTCACGGAGGGGCTTCTCCCGGCGGCGGCCTGTTCTCGATAGATCCCGGACTGACGGTATGGACCTGGGTGGTCTTCGGACTGCTTTTCTTCATCCTCAGCAGATATGCGTGGCGTCCCATGATGGAGGCCGTGAGGAAGCGCGAGCAGACCTTGAAGGACGCCGTTGACAACGCGAGAAGGACGAAGGAGGAGCTCGAGAGAATTTCCCAGCGTCAGCATGAGATGATGAGCGAAGCGGAGGACAACGCGAAAAAACTTATGGACGAGACCCGCGCGAATGCCGAAGCGGCGTCCAAGGCGATAATGGACAAGGCAAGCCAGGACGCGGAGAAGACCATCGCCGCCGTCAAGGACGAGATAGAGCGCGAGCGCCAGCGGACCATGTCTGAGATAAAAGCTCAGGCGGTTGAGATGGTCGTCTCTGTTTCCGAGAAGGTTCTGCGCAGGAATCTGGGGGACGACGCGGCTCAGAAGGAATTCATAAGGAAAGAGCTTGAGAAGCAATGAATGCAAAAAGAGAAATCGCCGCCCGCTACGCCGAGGCCCTGATGGAGTCCGCGGAGGATGCTGGCCGGGTGGAGGACGTATCCAAGGACATCAAATGCCTTCAGGATATTCTGGAATCGGATGCCTCAATCGGCGGATTCATCCGTTCGCGGACTGTCGCGGACGCCAGGAAGCTTGAAGTTCTGGAGAGCAGCCTGATCCCCTCCTTTGATCCTCTCGTCGGAAATCTCGTCCGCTTGCTGGCGAAGAACAGAAGGATCGCATTGCTCGCGGAGCTGTGTTCGGAGTTCTCCGTGGTCCTTGACGGACGGCGCAAGGTCACGCAGGCGAGACTCGTCTCAGCGTGCGGACTTTCCGATGCGGACATGGACGAGCTGGGGCGCAGGCTGGAGGCGCATTTCGATAGGAAGTTCCGGATAAAGTTCTCGTCCGTCCCCGACCTGATAGCGGGATTTAAATTTTATTTCGACGATGTCTTGTTCGACTGCAGCGTGTCGGGCAAGCTGGAGACGCTTAGAAGGTCGCTGGCAATCTGAACGGAGAAATGCAGATGGATAAGCACATACGCCCAGGAGAGATCATATCGGCGCTGAAACGTGAAATCAGCGCGTTCGAGGCAAAAACCGACAGCTCGGACATCGGGGTCGTGATGCAATGCGGCGACGGCATTGCACAGGTGGGCGGCCTCGACAAGGCGATGTCCGGCGAGCTCGTCGAGATCGAGGTCCCCGGCGTGAGGAAGGTCGCCGGCATAGCGATGAACCTGGAGGAGGATTCCATAGGAGTCATCGTCCTCGATGATTATGCGATGGTCAAGGAGGGGCATATCGTCCGGAGGACGGGGCTTGTCTCCCAGGTCCCAGCCGGCGACGAACTTCTTGGAAGGATAGTGGATCCTCTCGGCAGGCCTCTGGACGACAAGCCTCTTGGCGGGAGCGGATCGAAGATGCTGATAGACAGGAAGGCTCCCGGCATAGTGGACAGGGAGAACGTCTGCGAACCGTTGTTCACGGGGATAAAGGCCATTGACGCTCTCATCCCGATCGGCAGAGGCCAGAGGGAGCTCATAATAGGCGACCGCAGGACCGGCAAGACGGCGATAGCGCTCGACGCGATAATCAACCAGGGCAGATGCGGGGGCGAGCCGGTCCGCTGTTTCTATGTGGCGATCGGGCAGAAGCGCTCATCCGTGGTGAGAGTGGTGGAGAAGCTCCGCGAATTCGGGGCGATGGAATACACAACCGTAGTATGCGCGACAGCCAGCGAGCCTGCGGCCCTTCAATATCTCGCCCCATATGCTGCCTGCGCGATGGCTGAGCATTACAGGGACTCCGGCAGACACGCGCTTGTGGTATACGACGATCTCACGAAGCACGCGCAGGCATACCGCCAGATTTCCCTCCTTCTCCGCCGTCCGCCAGGCCGCGAGGCATATCCGGGCGACATATTCTACCTGCACTCGCGTCTTCTGGAGCGCGCCGCGAAGATGAGCAGGGAGAGAGGGGGCGGATCTCTTACCGCACTTCCGATAATCGAGACGCAGGCTGGCGATGTCTCGGCCTACATCCCGACCAACGTCATTTCCATCACGGATGGCCAGATATTCCTCGAGAGCTCTCTTTTCAACTCGGGGCTTCGCCCTGCGGTCAACGCCGGTATTTCGGTTTCCCGCGTTGGAGGCTCGGCCCAGATAAAGGCAATGAAGCAGGTGGCGGGGTCTCTGCGGCTGGAGCTTGCGCAGTTCAGGGAGCTGGCATCGTTCAGCCAGTTCGCCTCCGACTTGGACAAGGCGACGCAGTCACAGCTTGCGAGAGGGGAGAAACTCACAGAACTGCTCAAGCAGAGGCAATACAGGCCAGTCGACATAATCAGCCAGATAATGGTCCTATATGCTGGAACAAGGGGATGGGTTGACAAGTATCCGACGGCGAAGCTCATGGCATATGAAAGGCATTTCGTGCAGTATCTGACCATGAAACATCCGGATTTCGTCTCCGAGCTCAGGAAGGAAGGGGCTTTCAATGAGAAACTTGATTCCAAGGCCCGACAGATATTGTCCGAATTCGACGCTCTCTTCAACCCGGACCTTTCCTTCGAGGACGTTGATGCCGGCATAAACATGGGGCTCGTTTCAGCCATCTCACATGCTGGAATGCCGAGCCGCAGCGAGCTTCTGCGCATCGTGGAACGCTTCGCCGAAAAGAGCCTGCCGTCCGACACTCTGCAGGAGGAGATAGGACAGATATTCAAGGAGGAAGCGGAACAGGATATCCATGGGAACGACATATTCGACGAGATAATCGGCAAGACCGAGATACTGGATTTCGCCGGACCGATGACGAGAGATGAGCTTTTCAGGGCCGCCGCGCCGGTCTTGGCGGAGAGGATCAACTCGAGGCCGGACGACATTCTCGCAAGACTGGAGGCGAGGGAGAAACTCGCTTCGACGGCGATGTCCCAGGAACTGGCCGTGCCACACATGGTCTCCGAGGGAGAGAAGCAGTTCTGGGTGGTCCCGGTCAGATGCAGGAGCGGGGTGAAGATGTCAATGGACGCTCAGAACGCCCACATCGTCTTCTTCCTCGGCGGAACCATAGACATGCGCAGTTCACACCTGGTCTGTCTCGCGGCGATAGCGCAGATTGCGGGGAATCCCGGATTTGCGGACGAATGGATGAGGGCGTCCGGAGCGGAGGAGCTCCGGAGCCTGATACTCGCCGCGAAGAGGACTCGCAGAAGGACGTCTTGAGGGGAAATCCCGCGAAGGATGATTTGAAATGCAGGGAATAAGGGAATACAACGGAAAGATTGCGAGTCTCCGCAACACGATGAAGCTCACTTCCTCGATGAAGATGATATCCACCGTGAAGATGCAGAGGTTCGCAAAGCTCTCGGCGTCCTCCGATCCATGGTGGATGGCCGCCCGTGCCATGCTTTTGAATGCGCTTCCGGCCGTAGCCTCCAGCCGCCCGCTTTTCCTGAACGGCCACATCTCGTGCAGCGCCGGCTTCGTATATGTGATTTCCGCCGACAGGGGCCTCTGCGGTAGGTTCAATTCGGCGATAATGGACGTAGCGCAAGATCTTTGCGACGAAATCCGTTCCAAGGGATGGGAGTGCTCCCTCTCCTTGATAGGAAGAAAGGCCGCCAGGTATTTCGCGAGGAGAGGGGCGAAAATATCAAGTTCGGCCGAGATCGGACGTGCACCGGACCCGCTCCGGCTCGCGGATTCCATCGCCGACGAGGCCATCCGCAACTTCACAAGTGGCAGCTTCCACGAAATATGGATGGTCCATACGAAAAGATTGACTTCCGTCCTCAGCAGGCCTGTCAAAACCAGAATTCTTCCGCTTCCAAATGAAGCCCTTGACGGACATGGAAACCCTCCCGGATACGATCCTCTGCTGGAATCCGGGCGGAAAGACCTCGCAGACGCGGCGACAAGGGAATTTGTCCGCTCCTACGTCCACCGGGCGCTTGTCGAATCCTCCGTATGCGAACATAATTCGAGGATGATGGCGATGGATTCGGCGAGCAGCAACTGCGACAGGCTGATAGGTGAATACACGCAAAAGAGAAACAGGGCCCGCCAGTCCACGATAACAACAGAGATCAGCGAGATAATCTCCGGCAAGGAGGCGCTGTCGGATTGAAAAAAACACGGAGACTTGACCCCCATGACAAGCATTTCAGAAAAACAGGAAAAACAAAGAACCGGGATAATAACCCAGATACAGGGACCTGTCGTCGACATGAAGTTCGAAGACGGTGAACTCCCGGAAATACGCAACGCATGCATCGTCCGGAGGGACGGCGCCGCCGACCTCGTCCTCGAGACCGCACAGCACCTCGGAGAGGGCGTGGTGAGGACAATCGCGATGGACAGCACCGACGGTCTGTCCCGCGGCATGAAGGCGCTCTCGACCGGACAGCCAATC
>CAZGJP010000077.1:0-5418 GCA_964526605.1 uncultured Lentisphaera sp. | reverse complement strand
ATGGTCCCGGTCGGCGCTCCCGTCCTCGGAAGGATAATGAATGTGATCGGGAATCCGGTCGACGGAGGCGGGGAAATCGCTACCGACAAGAGATATCCCATACACCGTCCACCCCCGGCATACAGGGATCAGAACACGAAGAACGAGATCCTGGTGACTGGCATAAAGGTGATAGACCTCCTGGAGCCGTATGCGAAGGGCGGAAAGATAGGGCTGTTCGGCGGCGCGGGTGTCGGCAAGACCGTCCTCATCATGGAGCTGATAAACAACATCGCGAAGGCCTATCAGGGCTACTCCGTCTTCGCCGGAATCGGCGAGCGCACACGCGAAGGCACGCAGCTGTGGGGCGAGATGAAGGAGTCCGGGGTGCTCGACCGGACCGCACTGGTCTATGGCCAGATGAACGAACCCCCGGGCGCAAGAGCCAGAGTCGGCCTCTCGGCCCTGAGCGTAGCCGAATATTTCCGCGACGAGGAAAAGAGGGATGTCCTGCTTTTCATAGACAACATCTTCCGCTTCGTGCAGGCCGGCTCGGAGGTCTCCGCACTTCTGGGAAGGATACCTTCGGCAGTCGGATACCAGCCCACCCTCGCGACGGACATCGGCGATCTGCAGGAGAGGATAACCTCGACAAAAAACGGATCGGTGACATCGGTGCAGGCTATATACGTGCCAGCGGACGACTACACCGATCCGGCTCCCGCGACGACATTCTCCCATCTCGACGCCACCACCAACCTCAGCCGCGCCATCCAGGAGATTGGAATCTATCCCGCAGTCGATCCGCTCACTTCAACCTCCACCATGCTTGCACCGGAGATCGTCGGCGACGACCATTACCGGACCGCGAGAAAGGTCCAGGAGACCCTCCAGACATACAAGAATCTGCAGGACATAATCGCAATTCTGGGAATGGATGAATTGTCCGAAGAGGACAGGAAGACTGTCGAGCGCGCCAGAAAAATACAGAAATTCCTCAGCCAGCCTTTCACCGTGGCGGAGAACTTCACGGGCATGAAAGGCAAATTCCTGTCCCTGGACGATACGATAAGATCGTTCTCCGAGATCCTCGACGGCAGGCACGACGGGCTCCCGGAACAGGCCTTCTACATGGTAGGCAACGTGGACGAGGCCGTTGAAAAGGCGGGGAGACTGCAGAAATGAAGTCCGGATTCAAATGCAAGATGGTCTCTCCAGCGGGAATCCTCTTCGAAGGGGATGCCTGGCAGTTCAGCGCACGGGATCCGCAGGGCGCCTTCTCTATAAGAGCCATGCACAGGGACTACCTCTCCACTCTGGCCGCAGGCACAGTCGAGATTGCAAAAACGGAAGAAGACAGGATAAAAATCAAAATCGGACGCGGCCTTCTCTCCTTCAAGGACAACTGCTGCCTGGTCATCGCAGATCCGAATTAAGCGTATCCCGGATGTGAATATTCGCCGAACTATGTTGGTCCATGAATCTTTACATCTTTAGGCAGCGCAAAATCCCGCATGGCTGCCCGACCAGGATTTGAACCTGGACAAACTGATCCAGAGTCAGTTGTGCTACCGTTACACCATCGGGCATTCTTGAAAAAAAAGCCCCGTAATCTACTTCATCGGCCGTGAAATGCAACCGTTGGGAAATCCGCAAGGCTTTTGACGGCGCGGACTCAGAATCCGAATAGCCTTTCCGAGATGTCGAAGAGGCTGATGATCCCGGAGTGGGCGCCGCCTCTGGCCGGATCGGATATCGCGAGGATGGGCGACGAGCCGGACCGGGCGGCATTGAAGACCGAGCTGATCTTCTCCTCGGAGGATATTTCAACGAGCGGCCTGGTCAGGTCGGATACCTTCATCCTGTCCCAGCTCGACTCCTCGACCTCGAACACGAGATCGTATATCGAGAAGATACCAGCCCACTTCGCCTCGTCAGCCGCCGCCCCCTGTCCTTTCACCGGCATCCGCGAGAAGCGCGACTTCCTGCACAACTCGTAGGCCTCACGCAGCGACATGTCCGACGACAGTTCGGCGACAGCCTCTCTCCTTATCATCAGATCGGTGACTTTGAGCCCGTGGCAGTATAGCGACCTGTCTATGATCTGGGCAATGCTCGGATCCACCACGCCGGCCTTCTCGCTTTCCCTCAGAAGGAGGGTGAAGTCCTTCCTCATTATGACGCTGGCATCCTGCCTGCCGGACTTTTCGCCCGCGAGGCCGTTGACCCAGGTCGTGTAGGCCGAGAGGATCTGCGACGGCAGATAAAGAACGTAGTAGCAGAACCTGAACAGCCCGGCGAAACGCCTGCACCTCTGGTATGGAAACTGCCTGAACCAGTCCTTCGGGATTATCTCCGCATTGACAAGTATCAACGACATCATGCATCCGAGAACGAGGAAGGCGGTCTCGCTTGTGAATCCGAAGCTGACAGCCGCCTTCTTCGCCATGTTCGAGGAGCAGACAACGCATATGTTCGTCCCCATCAGAGTGGTGGCCAGAAGTATGCCAGGCCTCTGTATGAAGAAAAGCAGATGCCTGGCCCCCCTGTCGCCCTTCTCCACGCCATGCCTGACGCGGGGCTTCAGCAACGAGATGAGCCCGGTCTCCATCCCGCTGAAGAATCCCTGCGAGAGGACGAAAAGCAAAGTTATCAGAACGTATGTCATGACTCCTCCCCGGCCAGATCGGGCAGGACGGACAGCTCGAAGCCGATTATCCTGTTGCCAGCCAGCATCGTCACCGTCGCTATGCAGTTCCCTACCGCTATCTTGTCCCCGAGCTTCGGAAAATCGGACAAGGCCTCTATGAGCATTCCGCTCATAGTGCTCGACTCGGAGTCTGGAAGCCTGAGACCGGGTATTTTCTCGACGAGGTCTTCAGCCATCACGTTCCCCTTCACCGCCCAAGTCGACTCGTCAAGCTTTTTCGCCTGCCAGTCGCTCTTCTCGAACTCCTCGGCTATGTCTCCAAAAATCCTCCCGTATATGTCCTTCTTGCAGACCATCCCGGTCACCCCGCCGAATTCGTCCACGGCGAAGGCCACAGGCACCTTCCTCATCGAAAAAATCGGAAGCGCCTTCCTCACATCAGTCTGCTCCGGAATGAACGCAGCCTCGAAACAGCAGTCCATGTCCTTCCAGGACTTGCGCTCGTCCTTGCCTAGAAGCAGAAATCTCTTCGCCGAAAGCATCTTCTCCGCATCGTCAATCGAAGTCCTCTACAATGGCAGAAACTTCTGCATGTACCTCCGGATAACCCCTTCGACCTTCTCCGCCGACATGCCCTCCGAGACGCATGAGATGTCCATCCTGCTGCGGACAAGCTTGCTAACCCTGATCGCATTCAAATCAAGGATCTCCTCCAGCATCCTGGTTTCCGACTCGCTGAAAGCGTCAATGTCACGCGCCATGTCAACGAAGGCGTAGTATTCATCGTGCGCCAGAGGAGGCTGGCTGCGCCTGCCAGCAAAGCGCCAGAGAACAGAATGCAGCCTCTCCGCCACTAGCACAAAGGGGGTCACCGCCTTGCGATAATACCACAGGGGAGCCGCCACCATGTCCGATATCCTCTCGGCGTTGAGGATCGCCACCGCCTTCGGGGTGACTTCGCCGCCCAGCAGCAGGACCACCAGCGAGATGGACAGAGAAATCGCAAGGGACAGCGCGGGATTGGCGGCAAATCGCCCCACTATCCCGTTTATGGTTATCGCAAGAGATGCGTTCATGAACATGTTGCCAAGGACTATCGCCGTCAAAGTCCTCTGGTAGTCCTTCATGAGAAGCACGATGAAGCGCCTCCGCCAGCTGCTCTGCCCGGAATAGTCCAGAAGCCTGGCCCGGCTAAGCGAAAACAGCGCAGTCTCCGCCCCGGAGAAGAACGCAGAGCAGAATATGAAGAAACAAGATAGAACAATGTGCAACGCCAGACTGTCCATTGGCTTTGGATACCCCGGATATAGTGTCCTGTAACTCTTAAATTTTCGGCAAGACAAGGCGTATTTTGAGATGGATTTGGAGCCGGAGGATGAAGGGCGATGCAGAGCCATCGTCCGAATCATCCGGTTCCGAATACACTCGAAAGCCGCCTTGCCCAAGGGGTCGCGCCCTTTCGGCACCGTGCCCCGATGCGGAAATCCCGCCGCTATTTCAATAGCGTCTTGGATTCCACATCGTGCCCCGTCATCCAAAATTGTCGCAATCTTGCCAGAAAATTTTAGTGATGCAGGGCACTAGTTCAGGGGCGCTCCATCTCCTCGAAAATTCTAATGGCCGCTTCGGCGGGATTATCCGCCTTCAGGACAGGCCTGCCGACCACGAGGTAGTCCGCGCCCAGCCGCACAGCCATCCCCGGAGTCATGACACGCCTCTGATCGTCGGCGGCAAGCTCCCAGGAGGGCCTTATCCCCGGAACCACCGCCACAAAGCCCGCACCGCAGGCCTTCTTTATCATCTCCAGCTCGTGCGAGGAGCAAACCACACCATCCATGCCCGCCTCCCTCGCCGCTTCAGCAAGATACCTCACATGATCGGCTATCGTGTATCCACCTTCCCTGTTCAGGGACATGGAGAAGGACGCCTGGTCGAAGCTGGTAAGCACCGTCACCGCTATCACAAGCGTCTCCGGACGCCGGCTCTTCGCAGCATCCACCGCAGCCTTCATCATGGCCAATCCTCCAGACGCATGCACGTTCACCATGTCCACCCCTAGAGAGACGGCATTCTTCACGGCTCCTGCCACCGTGTTCGGAATGTCGTGGTATTTGAGGTCGAGAAAGACCTTCTTCCCGTTTTTTTTCAGGAGATGCACCGTCTCCGGGCCGTATTTCGAGAAGAGCACGCTGCCTATCTTGAACCATTCCACGGCGTCCCCAGTCTTCGCGCATATCCGCGACATGTCCTCGATGCCGTCCACGTCAAGAGCAATTACTAGTTCCGCCATGGCATTATTTATCCTTTGCAGGCCTCGCGACCAAGTTAGGCCGCGAAGGGGTTATTTCGGACTGCCCGCATTCCCTGCCCTCAAGATATGCCTGCGCCTGTCTCGCGCAGTCTATCAGGAATTCCGACGAAGAAACCTTCTCGCTCTGCTTCTCGATCGGCGTCTGAAGCACATCAAGCACCCCCCTGGCTTCACCCGCAAAACCACCGTTCCTCAGGGCGATGTCGGCAAGCGCCCAGGCCGCCCCACCCCTCACCTGGTCCATGTCGAACACAGGTCCCATGTCGGTCGGAATGGTCTTGTCGAGAGCCGCCCTCCTGAGCGCCTTCACAATCTCCTTCGAATTCACACCGATCCCCGCCGCCGCCTTGACCGCCGCAGACCTTATCAGATAATGCTCCTTCACCCGATTGAGAGAAGAGAGAACCACGTCCGCGAAAAATACATCCCCAGTCTTGAAAATGGCGAACAACGCCTCGGCCGACACATCCTGAACCTT
>CAZGJP010000076.1:5996-10177 GCA_964526605.1 uncultured Lentisphaera sp. | reverse complement strand
TATAGCGGCCGACTTTCTTCGCCGCATTGGCCCTCACATAGTCGAAATCGGAGAGAAGCCTCAGCTTCTCCTCTTTGCTGAAAGACGCCGGACCGTGTCTGACTACTCCGGCAATATTTCTTCCTTTTTCATCGGGCATCTGACTATGCGGAAATTGAAGGCGCTCAGGCTGAAAGCTTCTTGCGCCCCTTCCTGCGTCTCCTGCTCAAAACCTGCCTTCCTGACTTCGTCGCCATTCTGGCCCTGAATCCTATCTTCCGCTTCCTCTTGATATTCGACGGCTGAAACGTCCTCTTCATCTCTCTCTCCTGATTTGAGAATTGGTAATCTATGCCAATGACAGGCATTATCAAGCCTAAAACGGACATTTCCACGAAATTCGCTCCGCTAAACCATCGCTTTCCGTGTTTTCCAACGGAAAATTGAAAAAATCACCCTCAAATGTATTGTTCAGATATGAAAAAGGGAAAGAAATCCAGACCAGCAACATTGAAATCCAGGACTCTCTGGCGCATGAAGCCAACAAGCCGGGTAAAGGCCTCGGCGAAGGCATATTCGCGGAAGAAGTTGAAGAAGGCCACCTTGGACGAGGACGCAGGAACATGAAGCTCTCCGGACAGTTTTTGCACCGTCTTCCTCTTCTAATCCTTCCTGCACTCCTGTCATCCTGCGCCACACTGAATTTCAGCAGGGAGAAGATAGCCTTCGAAGAGACCGCGCTTCCCGGACTCTCCGCCATCACGCAGGTCGAACTCGAGAGAAATGGCCTCTCCGCGGACAAGCCGCTCCTCTTGAGATTTTCAAAGCCGGAAGGAGGAAAAATCGGCTACCGCGAGAATTCCGTCATCTACGCGCAGATAGACGGCGACAGCGGCCTCCGCGCGGATTTCGCAAGAATCATCTCCCAGAATTTCAAGGATGCCGCTGAGGGCGGATGGATGGTCGAAAACGTCTCGCACAACATGGAAACGCCCTCGGAATCGCTCGCTCTCAAATTCCATATGACCACAAGGGGGGAAATCACCCGGATCATCTCCGGGAAAGGAACTGGCGCTGACGGCAAACTGGAAGTCCTCGAGTGGACTAGGACCCCTATCTTCCCTGCAGACCCCGTCAGACCCGGCGACAAATGGCCATACAACGAGAAAATGAAGGTCAAGATTACTTCCTTCCTGCTGGACAAGAATTCCGGCAATCCGGAAGATCTGGACGCCGTCTCCACCTTCCAAGGCTACGCCCAGCTCAGAGGTTCGGCATGCGCAGTAATAACAACACGGGCAATGCAGAGCAAGAAGGAGACTTTTTCCACTTTGTTGAAAAATCTATCCCTCGGCATCACATGCCACGTGAAGGAGACAATGTATTTCGACATCATGCGCGGAGCCATTCTTGCGAAAATCGCAGACGTGCACATGTTCACTGTCTCCGACGACGGCAGCTTCGCCGACGAAAGCATCTCGAGAACCATAATGACCATCGAGGATTGAAAGTCACAACTTCGAATATATGATAAGCGGAGCCCATCGCCTCAACAATGAAAATGGAGTCGAGCGAATGACAGCCGATTCAAAACCCAGAAGGATTTCATCCCCCTGCCCCGACAAGCGCATCCTGCGCGCCATGCGTTGCGGAGACGAAGTCCTTCTGAGCGGAACCATATTCACCGGCAGGGACGCATTCCATAAGAAACTCTGCTCTATGGAAAAGGCTCCTTCCTTCCTGCCCGAGGGCTCGGCGATCTACCACTGCGGGCCGATTGCGAAATTCGCAGCGGACGGGAAGATCGGGCTGATGGCGGCCGGCCCCACCACGTCCTGGCGCATGGGGCTTTACGCTCCGGAAATGGTCAAACGGTTCAAAACCGGGCTTTTCATCGGCAAGGGAGGAATGGGAGGAGGATTTCCCGCCGCCTGCATCGAGCACGGCGCAGTCTATCTCAGCTTCCCCGGAGGCTGTGCGCAGTCCGCATGCGGATACATCCGCGAAGTTCGCAACTGCTTCTTCCTCGATGAATTCGGCCCGGCAGAGGCCGTATATGAGCTCACCGTCGAGAATATGCCACTGATAGTGACGATCGACTCGCACGGCGGAAACCTCCACTATCGGATCAGGAAGGAAAGCGAGAGAAAACAGCGGGAGGGAACCGCGCCAAGATGAAAGTTCCCTGCGGTGCATTGCACACCGCAGGAAACGCTTGACGCTGAACGAGGAAGCTTTCCGACGGATCAGGCGTATTTCGCCTTCAGGGTCTGCCCCTTCTTTGCGCTGAGGCATGCCAATTCGATAATGTGTATCGGTCTTCTTGCCCATTCCGGGGTGATCACAAGCTTCTCGCCTTTCACGAGATGGTCGGCTATGTTCTGGTAGAGTCTCCATCCCTCGTTTGCGGGATTCTTGCCGGTCTCGGTGACAGTCACTCCGTCATCCTTGTGCGTGATCATCTTCCAGGATCCGCCTTCCATCACGTAACTGCCTTTCGTGCCGGTGATCTCGAGCCATCCTTCCTTCGGCTTGGAATCCAACGACGATATGCATAGAGTGAGCCATCTGCCACCGTCGAATCTGACCGTGCAGAATCCCTCGTCCTCGTTTGTGTCCTTCTTCCATTTGGTCTTGTCCGCCCAGAAGCCGGTCTTTGCAAAGCCCGATATCTCGCCGATCTTGGACGGGTGGAGTATCTGAAGGGAATATTCGACCAGATGAACTCCCCAGTCGTAGAGGATGCCCCCCGATATGCTTCTGCTCGAACGCCACCAGTCGCGCGGACATCCCCATCCTCCCATGTGCGCCTCGACGCGGAAGACATCGCCTATCGCGCCGGAGCGGACAGCCTTGAGCGCCTGCATCACGCAGCCGTCCCAATGCCGGTTGTGGTAGGTGCTGAGGACAATTCCTCTCTTCCTGGCCTCGCGTATCATCGCATCGCATTCGGCCGTGGTGATCGCAAAGGGTTTTTCGCATACTACGGCCCTGCCCGCGCGCAGGCAGTCAATTGCGATTTTCGCATGGCTGTTGTGGGGGGTGATGATCGCGAGCATGTCCACTGCCGACTTCGCAAGCATGTCCTTCACCGACGAGTATGTCTCGATTCCGGGGAAGTCCTTCTCCGCGGTCTTCAGCCTCCCGGGGTCTATCTCGGCGACCGCCAGCGGGGTCATGCCCGCCTTCCTCATCTCGTCCAAATGGGCCTTGCCCATGTTGAACGCGCCACCGTATCCGACAACGCCAACCTTGATATCGGATGCATTCTTAAATTTTTTCATCTTGATCCTTTTGGTTTTTGTTTTGAGCTTTCGGATTTCCAGTTCAGCCTCTAGCGATGCTTCTCACCTTCAACCTCGCTTTTATCCTGAATACTGTATCTTGGATACTGTATCTTGGATCTTGGATATTGGATACTGGATACTGGACCTTGGATATTGGATACTGGATACTGGACCTTGGATATTGGATATTGGATATTGGACCTTGGATATTGGATCTTGGATATTGAATGTTGGATTTTGAATATTGGATCCTGTATCCCTTATAGTTTCCCCGCCGCCCACAGCATTCCCCTGCGGAGGATTTCCTTCGCCTCGGGAACGTCGAAGTCCTTGGCCACATGTCCTAGAGACGAGTAGAATACTCTTCCCTTGCCGTAGAAGCGCTTCCACACGACCGGCATCACGGTGCCTTTTATCCATTCGCAGTGTTCACCGCCGAAGGTGGTGGTCGCGAGCACATCGTTGCCCGGATCAGTGTGCATGTAGTATTGTTCCGACTTCATCTTGAAGTCCTTCAGGCCCTTGACGATCGGATCATCCTTCTTGACGATGTTCACATCGTAGTCAATGATGTTCCCGGGATGGGCGACCCACTGCCCGCCGACCATGAACTGATATTCGGTGTTGTTCCTGAAGGAATCTCCCATGCCGCCATGCCACCCAGCGACACCACACCCGTTCTTGACCGCCTCCAGGAGGCCCTTCTGCTGCTCTCCGCTTATCTGGGACATCGTCCATACCGGGACTATCAGGCTCAATCCCTCCATTTTCTTGGCATCCGTGTAGCAGCATAGGCATGTGCTGATCTCGACATCGAATCCGTCCTTCTTGAGCAACTCGGCCACTATCATTGCGCACTGTTCCGGCTCATGTCCGTTCCATCCACCCCACGTGATCAATGCTTTCTTCATTTAC
>CAZGJP010000076.1:0-5986 GCA_964526605.1 uncultured Lentisphaera sp. | reverse complement strand
ATTAAAACTTAAACTTCATGTTTTTTCAAAAAGGCCCAAATAATTTGGCCATTTTACGGAAAATTTCCTTTCAAAAAACCCCCCTTTTAAAATCTTTCTTCATTTACGTCTCCCTGTTTTCATCATTTATTGTTGTCTTCTTTCGGATCTTCAGTCCAACTCTCCATTCGCAAGTCCGACTGGCAGAGCGGCCGGCTGGGCGCAGGATGTCTTGAGCCTGACCGTCCTTCCCGTCTTCGAGGCCTCCTCGAACGCGAGCATCGCCTCGAGGACATGCGCCGCCATCCGTCCATCGCACCTGCCCGGGCGCTTGCCGATGATGCCGGCAGCCATGTCCGCCACGCCGATTATCCTCATGTTGTCGGCGTATCCGTGCGAAAGCGGCATGTCCTTCCAATCCGAGCCCTTCGATGCGACTCTCGGCTGCCCGCCGAAGGTGTTGGGATCGGGCACCTGCAGGCTGCCCTCGGTCCCGTATATTTCTATTGGATTGTGGCTATGCTTCCACACGTCGAAGCTCATCACTATGTTTATTGTCGCTCCGTTGCAGAACTTCATGACGCCCGCCTGGTGCGTCTGGACCTCCACAGGGAGCTTCCTGCCGAATAGCTCCTTGCATGTGGCGGTCCTCTCCCTGAAGGTCATGGATGTGAATCCCGCCACGCTCTCCACTGGTCCGAGGAGATGGACCAGCGCGGTAATGTAGTATGGCCCCATGTCGAGCATCGGACCGCCCCCCTTGAGATAGTAGAATCCGGCGTTCGGATGCCAGCTCTCGTGGCCATGGCACATCATGAACGCGGTTCCGGCCACAGGCCTGCCTATCCACCCGTCGTCAATTATCTTGCGGCAGGTCTGGAGTCCGCCGCCAAGGAATGTGTCCGGAGCGGCCCCGGTGCGAAGCTTCCTGCGCGCGGCAAGATCAAGAACCTTCTTCGCGTCGGCCATGTTGAGCGCGAACGGCTTTTCGCAATGCACATGCTTGCCGGCATCCAGCGCCCTCGCATTGACCTCCGCGTGCGCGGCGGGAAGCGTCAGGTTCAGGATGATGTCCACCGAATCGTCCTCGTATATCTCGTCCAGTCCGACGGCCTTCATGCCGAATTCCTGGGCCTTCGCCTCGGCGGCCTTGCGGTTGAGGTCGGCGCATAGCGGCACCTCGATAATGTTCTTGAACGTCTGCGCGGCGCGCAGATAGGCTCCGCTGATGTTTCCGCATCCCACAAGCCCCACCTTGAATTTCGCAGCCATCTTCTCTCCTTTTTTCTTTGATTTATTTCGAAAACAATGATCGTCTCTTCAAATGGAATCCCTCGGGAGGAATTCCTGCCCGAGGCATACTCTCTCCGACGGGGCGGTGGCCTCCATGGTCGCCTCGAGGAGCCTGAACGCCTCCCTGCCCATCTCCAGTCTCGGCTGGACGACTGTCGATAACGATGGGAACAGCGCCGCGGAGATCGGATCCTTGTCGCATCCGAGCACCCGGATGTCCGATGGTATGCCGACCCCGTTCTCGTGGCAGTGCCTGTAGAATCCCGCCGCCATCCTGTCGTTCGCGAAAATAGCGCAACCGCCAGCTCCCGCTGCCTTCAGGACCGCCGCGGCGACCGAGTATCCATAGCGCATCGAATAGTCACCCTCGAAAGTCCTGCGAAGCGCCACTCCGGCATCCCTTGCCGCCTCCTCAATAGCCTTCCTCTGCTCGACGGCGTAGCCAAACGACATGTCGCCGGCAATGAAGACCACGCCGCGGACCCCGCGCGATGACAGGAGCGACATCGCCCTGCGATAGGGGGCGCTGAAATCCAGTCCGACCGAGGACAGGGACGACGGGTGGCCCGCCCCCACCAGGACCATTGGCACTCCGTTTCTCTTCAGAATCGGAAGCATCCTGCTCCTGCGGCGCAACCCTGCGAAAACCAGACCGTCAAGTTCCCGGGACTCGTGGAGCCTCGTGAAGAACCGCGCCGATTCCGCGCTGTCGGATTCGTAGGGCTGGACGGAGACAGTGTATCCCGCCGGATGCGCGGCGGATATGAGCCCGTCGAGTATGCCGGAATAGTATCCCATCTGTATGGGGCCCTTGCGGACCCTCTGCCCTTTGAATTCCATCGCGAAGCCGATCTGCCAGGTCCGGCGCGACGCCAGCCTCCGGGCTATCAGATTGGGGACGTAGCCCTTCCTCCCCGCGATCAACCGTATCCTGGCGGCGGTCGCCTCCGGGATCAGCGGACTCCCAGAAAGGGCCCTCGACACTGTCGATGGAGAGACCTTCGCCATCTTCGCAATCTCATTTCGTGTCAGCCTTTTCACTGCTCTATCCAGTCTCCGTCTTTTTTATGCACACGGGTGCATGAAAGACACAATCTAGCACTGGCTTCCCGCATGTCAAGCCGCTTTCGGCCGAAAAGATCAGGGTAGTAATCCGGACAGCGAGGATATCTCCCTCCTCATGGTGGCGAAGTCGTGTTTCATTGGATCGAAGAAGCAGGGCGGGGCGGACGGGATGCTGGCCAGCGCGGCGGAGATGTCGGTGAAGAGTTTCTGCGATATGCCGTTTCCGCTGGAGGCGTCGTATTTGATTCTGACTATGGCCGTGTCGAAGCGGTGGCTCTTCGCCGCCGATTCGAGCTCCTCTTTTTTCTTCATCTCGTGCGGATGGATTTCGAGGGCGAGGAGGCAGTTCGGCAGCATGACGTCGGTTAGGAAGCGTCGGTAGAAGCCCGCGTCGGCCTCCCTGACGGCGCTTGGCGCCCTTGCAGGGACGCAAAGGGTCATTTCTCTTCTCTTGAGTATCGCCGCCATGTTCTTCATGAGCCTTACGGCGTCCTCGTAGTAGAACATGTCTCCCATGCATTCTTCGATCTTGAAGTCCACGGTCGCGAATTTCGCGAAGCCTGGAGCCAGCTTTCCCATCCGTTTTTCCAGTTCGAAGAGGAACTGGCGTCTTAGCGCGTCCTTCTGGTTGATGAGGTTTCTGGCGTCCATCGGGGATATCAAGTCGTCCACCGAGAGGATGGGAATTGGATGATGTGGCGGGCGGGATGCCTGGGCCAGGCAGTCTCCTCCGATGTCGAGAGCTTTCAGCCTTCCGTTCTTGAGGATGCCGGAAATGCTCCTCAAAGTCTCCGCCGTTCCGGAGAACGATATTCCGAATTGGATGCTCATGCCTTTCTCTCCACATTCCAACTGCCGGTGGCGTATTTCCTGACGGCGAGCTCCGCGGCTTCCTTCTCGACCCGCTCCGGAAGCTTGAACTTCTCCACGGAAACCCCGGCTATCTCCACGATGGACTTGACGAACAATTCCCTGAAGCGGTCCTGCGGGACGCCGACGAGTCCGGTGCACACGCTTCCCTGCATCATTACGGAATCCCTTCCGTGCTTCTGTGCCGCCCCGGCTATCTTCCTGCCATCCGATAGCAGGAGGTCGCCCTGGACTGGCTTTTCAAAACATCTGTAGTAACCCGAATTCGTACTCTTCTCGGCGCGTATCCCACATTGGACGCCAAGATGCATGAAGGCCTGCATCAAGGCCTTGTGGAAGCAAAGATAGAGATCGTTGCGCCCGGTTCCGAAGATGATCGACCCGGGGAATAGGACGATGGAATACGTGAGGTCCTCGCCATGCGGCACGGTTCCTCCTCCGGTGGGTCTTCGGACGGCCGGCAGGCCGGGATTCTCGGATACGACCCGCTGATGCGGCTGCGCGTATCCGAACGACAAGCATTTGCAATCCCACGAGTAGAATCTGGCGAAGGCGCTGGCCCCACGGGAGACGGCCAGATCCCGAGCCCCGGAGAGCGTCTCGTCGAGCGCCATGTTGAACCATGGGCTTCGCGGAAGCGCATCCACGATCAGGAGCATTTTCCGATTCCCGACAGTTTCAGGCATCTGGCCGGGCTCCTTTCCTGAACAGTTTTCTCAGCGCTCTGGCCGTGTTTCCCTGGGGGGAGAGAGTCTTCAGAAGCCTTCTCCTCTCCAAGTGATGGAGCAGTCTGCCGACAAATGGGAGCCTGCGGAGGAAGGACAGTCGCGTCCGATGCTCAAATCTCTCCAGATCTATCAGGTGCAATTCATAGTTGTTCGGATTCACGAATATATGCTTCGCCTTGAGGTCCGGGTAGAAAAAATCCTCTCTCTGGTAGGCCAGAACTCTCGCGGCAAGCCCTGCAAGGACGTCCTTCTCACAGGTCTTGTATTTCGCCATGGTCTCCGGGGGAACCCGTCCGTTCACGACATCGTCGAGGCAGATGCATCCGGCTACGTTCTTCGCGAGTATGAACGCGCGCCGCCCGCCGTCGTCGAAGGAGTGCGCGACGATCTTCGCCGGCTTGAAACCGAACCTTCCCACGACCGAATATGCGTCGAACTCATTCCTGAGGCTTTCGTATCCGGAACCTTCGCCTCTTTTCAGGAAATACTTGATGTTCTGTTCGAACTTGATGCATGCTATCTGCCTTATGACTCGTCCACATCCCTTGTCCCGATGTATCCTCACGTCCTTGTATTCGATGTCAGCGCCTGACTGCTCGAGCGCCCAGAAGGACTCGAATGAATCCAGCCCGCGCCGGGCGAATATCTCCCTCTCGATCTCGTCGTGCCACTCGATTTTCACAATCGCATTTCCCATTTCTTCAGAGGAATTTACCGGTCTTCCGCTCCAGTCTTCGACGGTTGATCCCGCAGGCGGCCGATTTCTCGTATGCGGCGGCGAGATCGCCCAGGACTCCCGCCCTATCCCATCCGCAGGAAAGCTTCTCCGATATTTCGATCAAGGATGCGGCCGCCCTGGCCAGATCCCTTTCACGCTGGACCACCGGCGGGCTCCGGAAAATCCTGGAGACGTCGAAATCCCACATCCCGCAAATATAGCCTCCGGGAGCTTTTTTGAAAAGGAAGTTGGTCATCTTCGCGTCGCCATGGACGACTCCAGCACCATGCATCAGCGCGAGCACGCCCGACACCTTCGACATCAATGTTCCACGCTCCACATCCGACGAGGACGCCAGCTTCACTATTTCAAGGGGCGGGATCAAGTCCTCCACCGCGTTCTGGATCAGATAGGAAAACCGTTGCCCAAACCCGGGTCTCCGCATGCAGACCGCGGCTACATGGCGTGGGACGAGCACGTCCGCCCTTTTCGCATTCAAGTGCGTGAATATCCCGAGGGCGTTGAGCGCGCGTGGAATTCTGAGGATGTGTCTCAGACGGTGAACCACACCCCTGTCGTTGTATCTCTTCAAAAAAAGCCTTCCGCTTCTGAACACGCAAATGCCTGCCTCCACACTGCGCGAGTCCTTTATGATCTCGGATGAGGCCAGATTCCTCTCGATGTTCCTGACGAAGCCAATGAAGTCGTCCTTCGCCCAGCTTTCATCAATCCAGCAAGACACAAGCCTTCCATCCTCCCTGAACTCGAATTTTTCGAATCCAATGGCCATCAGCTGATCTCGTTAAGCTCGTCTTCAAGAATCTTCCGCCACCTCTCCACGTCCTCGTCGGGAAGCCCGGCCGGTATCCTCATGGGCTCGCCTATGACGACCGTCGCGGTATCCGGAATCCATCCCATGTGTTCAGCTCCCAGTACTTCGAATAGTTGACGGAGAGGGGAACAACCGGCACTCCTGTCAGCGACGCGACGACTACCGGCCCCTTGCTCATCTCGTATCTGGGTCCTCTGGGGCCATCCGGTGTAAAGCATACGGTCCTGCCGGACTCGATCTGGCGCAGAGAGTCGTTCAGCGCCGAAAACGCCTTCTTGCGGCTCGACCCACGCACGGGCGTTATTCCGAAAAGGGTTATGATGTCCGCGAGATACTCTCCATCGCGCGACGCGCTTATGACAGCGGATGTCCGCGCCCTTATCTCCCTGCTGAACATCATCGGGAAGAACAGTATCCTGTTGTGCCACGTCACGGTGACGAATGGGAATTTGTCCAACACCACCGTGGAGGCGACGTCCTTTCTTCTCTTGAAGACCAGAA
>CAZGJP010000075.1:0-10211 GCA_964526605.1 uncultured Lentisphaera sp. | reverse complement strand
TAAAATAAAATTTCAAATCATCATGAACATTCTGCTCATCACGAGCGACCAGCAGAGATGGGACACCTTGTGCAGGCTCAATCCGAGGATAAAGACTCCTAATCTGGACCGTCTCTGCCGGGAGGGGATTCTCTTCCGCAACGCCTATACCCCCTGCCCTGTCTGCACTCCCGCCCGATGCAGCATGCTCACTGGGCTCTATCCATCGAAACACGGTGCATTCCAAGTCGGAACCGCCCTGCCGGAGGATTTCTCTCCGAATATTCCGCGCCTGCTCTCCGAGGCCGGGTGGTTCACTGCGCTTCTCGGCAAGGCCCACTTCCAGCCTTGCTACAAGGCTCCTGACAGCTTCGAGAGCGAGCCCAATGTTCACAATCTTGATTTCTTCGGCAAATGGAGGGGGCCATACTACGGATTCCAGAAGGCGGAACTAGTGATAGGCCACAACTGTGAAAGCCACGCCGGGGGCATGAATTACGGAGCATGGTTGCGGGAAAATGGCGTGGACATCGAAAAATATTTCGGCAATCTTCCCTACACGCATTTCGGCAGATGGGATCTGCCGGAGGAATTCCACGGCTCGAAATGGGTGGCGGACATCACGATTGAAACAATCGACGAAGCGGAAAAAAGTGGAAAGCCCTTCTTCCTATGGTCCAGCTTCCAGGATCCGCACAACCCGTTCGTATGCCCGGAACCCTGGCTCTCGATGTATTCCCCCGATGACATGCCAATCCCCGACGACGAGATCGGCAACGAAGAGCTGGCCACAAAGCCTGACTTCTACCGGGCGGTCCTCGATAAATCCCACTATTACGGGGAGGATCCCGACCTTCAGGAACGCGCCTGGAGCGACTGCCGGAACGACAAGGGACGGAGCAAGGACGACCTGCGCGAAATATACAGAGCCTACTACGGGATGATCTCACTGATGGACCAGCACATAGGCAGGATACTGCGCCATCTCGAGGAGAAAAAGCTCCTGGACGACACCATCGTCATCTTCACATCCGACCACGGAGACTACCTCGGGCACCACGGATTATGGGGCAAGGGACTCCCGGCCTACGACGACGCGCAGAAAGTCCCCTTCATAGTCAGACATCCCGGCTGCTCGACCCCTGGGGAGGAGAGCAAGTCCTTCCAGAATCTCCTCGACATCCCGGCCAGCATACTCGACATGGCCGGACTGGCACAGGACAAGAGGAGCGACGGAGTGGTTCAGACGGAATCGTGGAAGTCTGCGAAATTCGCGAACAGAAGCTCGAACATGGTCGAACTGCACCCATCCCAGTCCGACTTCATGCAGTGGACATATCTGGAGGGGAAATACAAGCTTGTCAGATACAGGAAGCGCCCATACGGCGAACTATACGACATGGAGCAAGACCCTCTGCAGAGGGAAAATCTCTTCGGCGACAGGCGCTTCGCCGGGATTGTGGAGGAAATGACTGAAAACCTCGAGGGCATCAGGACTCCCGACCGCGAAGAGATAGTCCGGGAAAGAACGGCAATGGCGTAAAGAAGCGATGCTATTCCTTTACATATAAAATGCAACGGAGGCAAGAATGAGATACGGGCATTTCGACGAGGGAAAACGGGAATACGTGATAGACAGGCCGGACACGCCAATGTCGTGGTCGAACTACATCGGCAGCAGGACATACGGCGGGATAGTCACGAACAACGCCGGCGGATACTCTTTCTACAGGACGTCCGGGGCGGGGCGTTTCACGCGGCTGACCTTCAACTCCATCCCCATGGACCAGCCGGGGAAATACTTCTACATACGCGACGACGATAGCGGCGATTTCTGGAGCGCGTCGTGGCAGCCGGTGGGCAAGCCCCTCGACAAATACAGGAGCGTCTGCCGCTTCGGGCTGGGCTACGCCGTCATCGAGAGCGAATATTCGGGCATCCGCTCCGAGAGCACGTATTATTCGCCTCTTGGCGAAAACTTCGAATACTGGCGGCTGAAACTGACGAACAATTCGAAGAGGAAACGCAGTCTTTCCATCACGACCTATGCTGAGTTCACCATGGAGTGGAACATATTCCAGGACGCCTTCAACCTCCAATACACGATGTACATATTGAGGACGCGGATGGTGGACGGCTTCGTCGAGGCATCAATCAACAGGCATCTCAAGGAGGATCCCGCGAACTTCGCGAACCGCGACCAGAGCAGATGGAGCTGGATGACGCTTCTCGGGGCGAAGATCACCGGACACGATCTCGACAGGGAGAAGTTCATCGGATCATACCGGAGCTACAATAATCCGATCTGCGTGGAAGAGGGCAAGTGCTCCTCCAGCGAGGCATACGGGAACAACGGATGCGGCGGACTGCAGACCAAGATATCACTGAAACCCGGTGAAACCAGGGAAATCATGGTCTTGCTCGGCGTAGGCAGGGTGGAAAGGGAGGGAAGACGCGTCCTGAAGAAATTCGGAAGCGCAAAGAAAGCCGATGATGCATTGGCGAAAATCGCAACGCACTGGAAAAGCCGTCTGGCGAACCTCCAAGTCGAGACGCCGGACAAGGAGATGAACCAGATGCTGAACACATGGGGCGCCTACAACTCCCTGATGACGTTCTACTGGTGCCGTTCTGCGAGTCTCGTATATTCGGGAGACAACCGCGACGGATTCGGCTTCAGGGACACTGTCCAGGACATAATGGGGGCGAGCTCCCTTCTGGATCCCGGCGAGATCCGGGAACGGCTCGAGATCATGCTCACGGGACAGGAGTCGAACGGCGGTGCGATGCCCGAGGTGAAGCCTTTCGCGCATCATCCCGGGAAGATGCCGCTGACGGATCCGGCCCATCAGCGTTCCGACGACTGCCTCTGGTTCTTCAACGCCATCCCGGCCTATGTCAACGAGAGCGGCGACTTCGGTTTCTACAGGAAGATTCTGCCGTATTCGGACAAGGGGCGCGACACGGTGTTCAAGCATCTGAGGCGCGCTCTCGAGTTCAATCTGGAGCGGACCGGAGCACACGGACTGCCTTGCGGGCTCTACGCCGACTGGGACGATTGCATCAGGATGGGTTTCAAGGGGGAGACGGTGATGGTTGCGTTTCAGGTCCGCTGGGGACTTGTGGTTTTCGCGGACGTGGCCGGCAGGCTCGGCGAACTGAAGGAAAAGAAGTGGGCTGAAAAGGAACTTGCGAAAATTGACGGACTCATACAAAGGCACTGCTGGGACGGAGCTTGGTTCGTGAGAGGCTACAAGGACAACGGAGAGCTTCTCGGGAGCCGCAGGAACAAGGAGGGCATGATACATCACAACGTGCAAAGCTTCGCGGTGATGAGCGGGGGGGCCACAAAGGGGCAGGCCAGAAAGGCGATGGACTCGGTAGAGAAGTTCAACGAGACGAAATATGGCTGCATGGCGCTGATGCCACCGGTCGTGGAGGCCGAGTGCCGCGAACTGCGCATGGTGCTGATGCATCCGGGAGAGAAGGAGAACGCAGGGATATTCAGCCATTCGCAGGGATGGATAATAATGGCGAACTGCATGCTCGGCGACGGCGACAGGGCATACCGCGTATATCGCGCCAACCTGCCTGCGAGATTCAACGACATGGCCGAGATCCGCAAGATCGAGCCCTACGTCTACTGCCAGACGACAAGCAGCAGATACAGCAAAAGGGAGGGAATGTCGCACGTGCCCTGGCTCACCGGCGCGGCCTCATGGAGCTACTATGCCCCGACGCAATACATTCTCGGGATCAGACCTGAGTTCGAGGGGCTTCGCATAGATCCATGCATTCCGTCGGAATGGAAGGGTTTCAAGGCCGAGCGCATGTTCAGGGGGAGGAAAATCTCGATATGCGTCAGAAATCCCGACGGGAAAAGCAATGGTGTGAAAAAACTCATTCTCAACGGCGAGGAACTCGGAGACAATCTTGTCCCGGTGGAAAAACTGAAAACCAGCAACGAGGTGCTATGCCTGCTCTAATTGACGACTCGAAGATACTGCCGGGGAGCGCGATCCTCGTTGCTAGGAGGCTCGCTGCTCCACGCCGGATCACCCACGCGATACACGACATTGACGGGACCCACAGCCTCATACGGGACTGGCCGCCTGTCATGAGCCTCTCGATGTGGTATGCGATGACTTGCGGATTCTCGGATGGATTCGACTCCGACGACAATCTCATGAAGCTGGTTCCCAGAGTCGGCGAGCCGATCGACGAATTCGACGACATCACCAGATTCTTCAACGGCTACTCCGCGATAACCCAGCTCGAATACGGGATAAGGCGCGGGATCGAGGAGGGCATGATACCGGAGCATAGGCTTCGCCTGGACGCCGAGGACAGGAAGGCGAACTCCGCAGTGCTCGAAGTTCTCCGTTCCGGCGAGGAACGCTATCCCCAGATCAAGGAACGCAAGGAGGTGCTGGACTTCATCGACTCCGTCACACCAGCCCTGTTCAGGTTCTACGAGAACCTGCTCTACAAGGCCAGCCGTGACAAGCACATCGAGGACGCGAAGATCAACCCGGCCAGATGGCGCGTGCCAGGAAGCCTCGAATTCATCAGCCATCTCCGCGACATCGGAGTCCTGAGCTACTTCGTGACTGGAGCCGTGGTCTATGAAGGCGGCGGGATGCGCGAGGAGGTGGAGGTCTGCGGATATGAGATCGGGCATGGAAAGGTAATTGAAAGCCTCGAGGGATCGAGCTGGGACGAGAAGATGCCCAAGAACGAGGTGATGAGGAGAATATTCAAGGAGAAGAGGCTCGATCCGAGGAACGTCCTCATCGTGGGCGACGGCAGGACGGAGATCAAGTCCGCCGCGGAAATGGGATGCCCTTCGATCAGCAGGCTTCCCCGCGAGGACGAAAGACAGAGGAAGCTCCACATCGAACTGGGCGTGAACTACATCGTCCCGGACTACACAGATCCAAGTTTAAAAAAAATGATATCCAAGGAGAGCTGAAACATGCAGAAGACATGGTGCGAATACGTGTGCGACGTGGCGGAAAGCCTGGAGAGGATGATAGTCTCCGACAGAAATGGGAAGAGGCTCCAGCCTGACGCCGCGTTCCAGAGACTGGTCAGGATATTCTCGGAGGTCAGGAGGAAGCGCAGGATAGTCTATCTCGCGGGCAATGGCGCAAGCGCCTCTATCGCGAGCCATTTTGCCGCCGACATGGCCAAGAACGGCAGGATGCACACGCAGGTCTTCACCGACCAGTCGCTCGTCACAGCCGTCTCGAACGACATCAGCTACGAGGATGTCTATTCCTTCCCTCTCTCGATAAGAGGCTCGAAGGGCGACATCTTCGTCGGCATAAGCAGCTCCGGCAACTCGCCCAACATCGTTAAGGCCGCGGAGACAGCCCGGAAGCTTAAGATGACAACGGTGACTCTCTCCTCCATGAAAGAAGGCAACAAGCTGAGAAGGCTTGGCGACTTCAACTTCTACATTCCAGCCGGGACGTACGGATATGCGGAGTCGACGCACGCAGCCGTCCTCCACCATCTCATGGACATGCTGGAGATGAAATAATCCCTAAATTCTACCACCCCCAGCCTGCTAATGACTGCTCCCTGACCTGGATATTCCATGAAAGCTTCATGAAATATCCAGGTTAAAGATTTTCTTTTTTTTTATTTGACATTTATGAAAGCTTAATATATAATACAAGATATAATACAAGAAATAATATAAGAAATAACTTAAATAAATTTGGCATACGACTTGGAGAATCTTCATGATAGCTAGAAAGATGCCTATTAAAAGTCGCATAGTCTACGACGGCGTGAGAATGAGCATACTGCGCGGACTTATAGCGCCGGGAGACATGCTTGAAGGTGAGAACACCCTGTCCGTGAGTTTCGGCGTCAGCAGGGTCACGGTCCGCTCATCTCTTACCCAGCTCGAGAAGGAGGGATACCTGTCACGCCTGCCACGCAAGGGTTGGAAGGTCAAGAGAACGCTTCTATCTTCAAAAAGACACTGGACTGTCTCGAACTTCGTCGGAATGGGAATGTCGCGGAAAGCCGTGGATGACATCTGCGAGGGGCTCTCCGACGGACTAGGGGAAGGCACCGCCATTCTTAAAAATCTCATCCCCTACCGTTCTCAACTTCTGACCTCGGACGGACTCGATTTCTCCAAATGCGATGCCATTGCATATGTTTCCGGGACAGGGATCGCTCCAGAACACCTTGAGAATATCAATCAAAGGAGGCTACCGTGCGTGAACATCTTCTTCGATGGAAGAGCAGACTACGACTGCGTGCATCCGGACAACTCCGGCGCTGTTAGAAAGATTGTTGATCATCTATTAGCAAGAGGTAGGAGGAGGATGCTCATGATAAGCTGCTGGATCAAGGATCCTTCCTTTGACATTAGATCGAAATCTTTTTTGTCACTAAGGAAAAAGCTCAACTTCTTCGGAGAACTTATCAAGATCCCGCTTAACTTCGTCGGAAACGACGATGCGAAGGGGATACTTTCATGCATCCGTCGAAAAAAAATAGACTCTGTCGTATGCGTTACTGACGTGATTGCGAAATTCACCCTCTTCCACCTCTTCAAGGCTGGAATCCCAGTGCCGGCGGAACTGGCTGTGGCTGGTTTCGGGAACGATGCGGATACTTTGGAAACTTCACTGTATGGAATCAACAGGATGACGAGCATAGGATACCGGCACCACCAGCTTGGTCAAATAGCAGGAAAAGCGCTTGTAAATCGCATTGCAAGCCCTGAGATGCCACCCGTAAAAGTTGCAGTGGAAACCGAACTTATAGATGGAGATTCGACATGATGGGCTGCAACTCCGATTTTGTCGAGGAAAACAAGGAGCTTCGATCATGAAAGAAAATACAAGACCGAACATCCTATTTCTAATGTGCGACCAGCACAGGCATGATTTTATGGGGTGCGCCGGACACGTCACTAGGACGCCGAATCTCGACCGACTCGCCGCAGAGGGCGCGCACTTCACGAACTGCTACACGCCGAGTCCGGTGTGCGTGCCGGGCCGACAGGCGATGATGGCCGGACAATTCCCACGGAACTGCAACTGCATTGACTTCAACAGCGACCTCGCGCCTGGCTACATGACATTCGCCAAGCGTCTCAGTCAATACGCCTACCGCACTGTATGCTGCGGAAAGCTCCACCACAACAGTCCGGACCAGATGCAGGGCTGGACTTGGCGGGTAGGCGAGGAAACACATGTCAACCAGAGGAACATCGAGGGCCGTGTTGACGAGGAGTTCGCCAGATACAAGCCCGGAAAATCGCCGTTCACCATCCTTTACGAGACCATCCGCCGCGCGGGCATGGGAGAAAATCCTGTCCAGCTCGTTGACGACTACACCTCGCTCGGCGCGAAGAACTTCATCAGGCTTTTCCACGCCAATGGATGGAACGATCCGGGAAAACAGTCCTCACAGCCACTGCTTCTCAAGGTCTCGCTCATAGCGCCGCACGATCCGTTCGTGACGAACGACTACGGAAAATACGAATACTATCTCAACAGAGTCAGGCCGTTCGACGACTCCCCTCCCCTTGCCGAGATGGTGTCCGGGAAGGGCGACTGGCCCGAAGTAGTGAAACCCGGAAAAGACGTCTCCCACGCCGACATCATCCGCTGCCATGCGGCATATTGCGCCATGATAGAGCGGGCGGACGAGATTTTCGGCGAGGTGATGAGGGAACTCGAGAATGCAGGGCAGAACCTTGACGACTGGATGATAATCTACACATCCGACCACGGGGAACTTCTCGGAGAGCACAACTGCTGGTTCAAGTTCAAGTTCTACGAGGGATGCGCAAAGGTCCCGCTGATAATACGCGCGCCAAAAGCCTTCGCAGGTGGCAGGACGATATGCCAGAATGTCAATCTCTGCGATCTTTTTGCGACGCTTTGCGATTTCGCCGGCGTTCCGACGCCAGAAGGCCTCGACAGCAGAAGTCTATTGCCTCTGCTCAAGGGGGATGATCCAAGCTGGGACAACGAGAGCATATCCCAGATCGCATCACATCTGATGATAAAACAGGACAATCTGAAATACATAAAAAGAGGCGACAATGGTCTGGAGATTCTTTTCGATCTTGAAAATGACCCTGCCGAGAGGAGAAACGCCATAAATGACACGCCTCTGGCGGACAGGATCGCCGATTTTAGGAGGCGATCGTTGGATCTCGGATATTGACCCCAACATAGTCGACCAAGAAACAAGACAGCGACGCAAAGTAAAATGATTAAAACGACTTATAAATTAAAATAGAGGAGGATATGCATGAAAATGAAAGACATGGGAGAGGTAGTAGATAATACTCATATAGCCACTAAGGATTTATTACACGGAAGGCGGGACTGCCCAAAAACCACGTCTTTTCTGCCTTCTTTGAAGTCCTTCGGACTGCTGTCAACAGCGGCAATCGCAGCAGCTCCATTAGTCCCGATGGACCTAATTGCAGGAGATCGGCCCAACATCATATTCATACTGGCGGACGACCAGGGACCTGATGGCGTAAGTTGCTACGGGGGAAAGACATTTGCCGGCTGCACCCCGCGCCTCGACGCGCTCGCGGAGAACGGCATGCGATTCACCAACTGCTACGCCGCAGCCACCTGCTCACCCGCAAGGGCTCTATATCTCTCCGGTCAATATCCATTCCTCAACGGAGTGATCACGAACGACGGATGCAACTCCCGATTCGATGCAAACAAGCCCTGCCTGACAAAAGTTCTTAAAGACGCAGGCTACAGCACAGGTGGCTCGGGCAAATCGGTGGACGACTCCTTCTATTCCAAGCCGGGCGAAAAGCCAATCGCCGCGGATTTCATGGACGAATACCTGAGCGGAGGGAGCGGAGACTATGTCAACAAGAAGAAATACAAATTCAAAGGACCTTCAAAAATTGATCCTTCTCCTGAAAAATATCCTTATTTCCCAGATGCCATGCAGGCCTTCGCGATAGATTTCATAAGGCGCAACCGCCCAAGCCCGGAAAATGGCAACAAGCCATTCTATCTATACTATTCTCTGATACATCCACATGCGCCACTGCTTCCTACTCCGGATTCCAAGCCACTTGCCAAGGGAGATAAAATGAGCGGACAAGAGAACTACCGCGACTATGTAAAATACATAGACAAACTCGTCGGCGGAATCGTTGACGAATTAAAAACACATGGGATCCTCGAAAACACCCTCATCGTCTACACGGCCGACAATGGTTGCTGGGGAAGCGGACTACAAGGAACATTGCCGGATCCAAAAACAGGAAAACAGCGCAAGATAAGCGGAAAGAAGTCCGACGAACAAGAACTAAGAGAGGGAACTTCGCTGGTTCCCTTGATCGTCCACTGGCCCACGGCAATCAAGAATCCATCAGTCAGGGAGGAGATAATTGACTTCACCGATTTCCTAGCGACTTTCGCAGATGTGGCTGGCGCGCAAATTCCCACTGAATGGAAAGTCCACGGACACAGCTTCGCACCCCTGATGCGCGGAAGCCCAGACTGGAAGCCGCGTGAATGGACATTCGTCCAGCATCAATACAATTGGTGCGTAAGAGGCAATAAATATCGTCTGAACCGCGATGGTCGTCTATTCGACATGGGCGATGCTCCATTCAGCATGAAGGAAGTACGCCAAGAAAACGAGACACCCGAAATTGCTGCCGTGCGCAAGCAGTTCCAAGCGGTCCTCGACGAATTCGATCCCGAAAACGGACTGACCTACGAAAGCACGCAGGACTATTATCAGGATGACAAAGGCAAAGGGGGGAAATCGTCCGTTTGGAAGTGGAAGTCGAAACACTGGGATTGGGCTAGACGTTGGGAATACCAGTTCAGCGGGGACAATGCCGACCCCGACAAAGACGGTGTCACAAACATCATCGAGAGGGCCTTCGGATGGGACCCAAACAAGGGGACCGACAAGATGCCTGCAGTTAAATTCAAGCCCGGAACACGTGAAATCGAGATGCCGCCACTTGCCAAAGATTCCGACGTGATCATAAGCGTGCTTACAGCGGACGGCAAGCAGCCCCCTGAGGACAGTGATCCATCATTGCTCCGTTTCAATGCGGTGAGAGCTACAAAATGGGACACGCCTCCGGCTCTCGACCCGGCCCGGCCGGAGCTGCTGGAATGAAATGCTCCCGGAGAATCTTATCCGACGCATAGGCGTGCAAAACTCAAGCGTGTCTATTGAAATTTAATTTCATG
>CAZGJP010000074.1:0-10279 GCA_964526605.1 uncultured Lentisphaera sp. | reverse complement strand
CACCGGAGCATCCATAAGCATCGAGATCAGCGGCGACGACTTCGCCACCCTGGGAGAGATATCCAAGCAGATAGAGAAGCGCATCGCCGACATCGAAGGCATAGCCGACGTCAAGGACGATCTCGTCGAGGGACTGCCCGAACTCAAATTCATCGCCGACAGGAAAAGACTGGCCATATTCGACCTGGACACATCCACCGTCGCAACATTCATCAGGGCCGCCATAAACGGACTCGAGGTGAGCAAATACCGCGAAGGAGAGGATGAATACGACATCACGATCAGGCTCCCGGAACGGCAGAGGCTCGACACCAGCGCCCTCTCCAGAATGAGAATACCGAACTCCTCAGGAAAATCCATCCCGCTCTCAAACCTGGGATCCTTCTCCTACGGCGAAGGCTACGGGACCATCAAGAGAAAAAACCAGCAGCGGACCGTGACCGTCGAAGCAGAGCCTCAGGACGGCTATTCCGCGGACGACATCCTCAAGCAGATTCCAGGGCGCCTCTCGGACCTGAAGCTCCCGGCTGGCTACAAGATCAACTTCGCCGGAGAGAACGAGGACCAGCAGGAGAACTTCCAGTTCCTGCTCAAATCGTTCTTCATCGCTTCAGGACTCATATTCATAATACTCGTCCTCCAGTTCAATTCAGTCCTCTTCCCGCTCATAATCATGACATCAGTCCTATTCTCCATGATCGGCGTATTCTCCGGACTCCTCCTCTTCGACATGCGCTTCAGCATCATCATGACAGGCCTCGGCATCATCAGCCTCGCTGGCGTGGTCGTCAACAACGCCATAATCCTGATAGACTTCGCCATACAGCTCAGAGACAAGGGGCTCGACTCGTACAGCGCCGCCCTGGAGGCAGGCAAACTCAGACTACGCCCCGTCCTCCTCACCGCCATAACAACCGTCCTCGGCCTCGTTCCAATGGCCGTCGGATGGAGCCTCGAAATCCATTCATTCCCCCCCAAGTTCATCGCAGGCGCCGAATCAAGCCAGTGGTGGGCTCCAATGGCCATCGTGGTCATCACAGGACTGACAGTCTCCACATTGCTCACATTGTTCCTCGTCCCAGCCCTCTTCCTCCAGTTCGACAAGCTCAGACACAAAATCATGCCCGCGCAAGCCCCGAAACCGGACTGAGCAAAGGCCGCGGCCGACGATCCATGCCTAGTGCACTAGGGCACCAGACGTCTCCTGACCGACTCGAAGAGGATCACCGTTGCGGCCTGGGCGACGTTCAGCGACTCCACCCCTCCGGGCATCGGGATGCTCACCCGGACACCATCAAGCCCCGCCCGGAGCCCCCTCCCCTCGTTGCCGAAGACGATCGCCGACTTCTCGAACAGATCGTCACATGCGAAGACATCCGAGCCACCAGAGACCACCGCGAGAAATATGCGCCTGCAACCCTTGGAAATCAGTTCGGGGGAGAAAGAATCCAGATCGCCGTATCTGGAAATCTGCATGGAGAACTGCAAGGCCGTGGCCGCCCTGATCACCTTCTCCGAATACGGATCCGCACAATCGTCGCTCACAAGAATCCTGTCCAGCCCGGCGGCCTTCGCCGTACGCAATATCGTGCCAAGATTGCCAGGATCCTGTATCCTGTCGAGCAGGAGGGCAAATGGAATCCCATCGAACCCGGGAAAATCCACGAATCCAGGCCTGCGCGCCACCATCAGAACACCCTGCGGCGTCACCGTGGGACTTATCCGCTTCATGTGGTCGGAGCTTATCTCCTCGAATCGGAGCCCCGGAAAGGATTCATCCGCCGGAACTTCGCCCGAGAAAAAAGCCTTCTCGATCAAATCCGGCCTGGCGCGGAAGATCTCCATGCAGCACTTCGCCCCCTCGCAGATGCATAGCTCGCTCTTTCTCCTCCCTTGGCGGGTCGAGAGCGAAGAATATTCCTTCAGTTCTTTCTTGCTCGGCATGGGCAGCGATGGATTTCCAGAACACTACACTCTTGCAGGGGCCGAGTCAAGGACGCCGACGATCTCGATGAAACTTTCCCGCCCTTTTGTTGTCATATGATGTGGAATTGAGGACATGCCGTCTTGGACTATGGCTTCCATGCTGTATCTTGAATGGAGCCAATATTGGCTCGAATGAACCGCTTGCAAGGACATTTCCCAAAAATGCAATTCTTGAACTCGAAAATCCTATGGCATCTGCTCTGGGCCGTCCCTGCCCTCCTCCTATTGTCCAGATACGCTTCCGCCAGAAGGAAGAAGGCCTTGACAGCCCTCCTCGGAGCGCGAAAGGACTCGCCGGAATCGAACACCCTCTCCAATCGAGCCAGATCCGCTAGAAACGCGCTTCTCATCGCCGGTCTCCTCGCCGCACTGCTCGCGGCCGCACGACCAAGCTGGGGGAAAAAAATAATCCCCTTCACCGGCACTGGACGCGACATCGTCATCGTGGCGGACGTGTCCAGAAGCATGCTCGCCACCGACATACAGCCCTCACGCATGGACCACGCGAAATGGTTCCTCAGGGAACTCGTCTCGGCATGCCCAGGAGATAGATTCGGGATCGTTGCATTCTCCGGAGACGCGATGCTCCAGTGTCCCCTGACGATAGACAAGACCTCCCTCGTGCAGGCGATAGACGAACTCAAGCCAGGAAGCATCCCCCTCGGAGGCACGAATATGCAGAAGGCCCTGGAAACCGCGCTGGAATCCTTCGACGCCGCCGAAGGATCGCACCGCGGCATACTGCTCATTGGCGACGGCGACGAACTGCAGGGCGAAACGAAATCCGTCCTGGACAAGCTCAAATCGTCGGGAATACCAGTCTTCGCGGTCGGAATCGGAAATCCCTCGCAGAAGGTTCCCATCTCGGTGGAGGACGAGAAGGGCGGGAACGCATTCCTGCGGGATTCGCACGGCGAAATCGTGAGCACCCGCCTGAACGAGGACCTGCTTGGCAACGTCGCGGTCGCAACTGGTGGAGCCTATCTGCGCTCGACCTCCGCGAATCCGGGACTCTCCGACATTCTCCCCAGGATAAAGGCCCTCGCCCCGGAGAAGTTCGCCGCCGGAGAAAACACCCGCCCCATCGAACGCTTCCAGATACCTCTCGCCATCGGCATCGTCCTTCTGCTTGCGAGATTCGCAATCGGAGAACGCAGGAAGACCACCGCAATCCTGCTATGCTGCTTCGCCTTCTCCTCCTATGCGCAGGAGGAAAATCCGCCTGCCGCACCCTCTCACATGCCAGCTCCCCAGACAAAGTCGTCGGTCCCCGCGGCGGACGACAGCAAGGAGCTTGGACCACACGAGACATATAACCTCGGCCACGAAAAGCATTCGAGGAATGAGCTCGACTCCGCCGAGCTACTCTATCAGGGCGCGGCGGGAAATCTCGGCGCGGACGCCGAGACGCGGATGAAATCCTTCCAGAACCTCGGCGTGATCGGACATTCCAAAGGCAGGGACATGCTAGCCTCTGATCCGGAAAAGGCCCTTGAACTCTTCTCTTCCGCCGAAAAGATGTATCGCGAGGCGATGAGGGAGGAAGGACGCAGTCCGGAGATCTCGACGAACCAGCAGATACTCCTCAAGGACATGGAAAAGGCGAGGAGGATGATCGAGGAACGCAAAAAACAACAGCAGAGCGCGTCCGATGCGAAGCAGGAGATGGAGAAGGCCTCGAAGGAGAACAAGGAGGCAGCGGAAAAACCGCAGGACGGGCGGCAGAAGCAGGAGGCGGAGGATCAGGCCCGGAAAGCGCAGGAATCCCTGGAGAAGCATCTCGACAAGACGCCGGAGGAGAACAAGGAGGAGAGAGACGCCACCCAGAAGGCCGCCGACGAGATGAAGGAGGCGCAGAAACAGCAGGAGGACGGCGACTTCGAGAAGGCACAGGAGCACATCGAAAAGGCCATCGAGGAATTCTCCAAGGGCGGGAAGGAAAAAGACAAAGACCGGGACAAGGACCGCAAGGACGCGGAAAAGGACGAGTCCAGACCGGAGGAGCCCGGGCAGAAGCAGGGCGACCCCGAGAGGAAAAGCGACAAGAACGTGGATCCCGAGATGGCCGCCTCCATACTCGACCTCATGACCCGGGACGAGAACAAGCTGCGGGAGGAGCTCCAGAAAAAACAGACGGAGGACTCCAGGATCAAGAAGATCGACCGCGATTGGTGACGCCGGACGCGGTCCATGTCCTAACCGCATCCCCATATTGGTCCGATATCATGGCCCCGGCAGCCCCAAGGTCATTTGCGTCCGGGAAAATTCCGAAAAGCGAAGAACCACTTCCGCTTATCTCGGCGCCGAGAGCGCCGGCATCGACAATCGAATTCCTCAGCATCTCAAGTATCGGGAACTTATGGTATAGCGCGGGGGCAAGATCGTTGCGGAGGCAAGCCGCAATTTTCGCAATGTCCCCATCAACCATCGCGGCGGCCATGTCTTCGACCCTCCTTGAACTCTGCGGCCCCTTGAAATGTGAGTAGGCCCAGGCGGAGCTTACAGGAAAGAGCGGATTGACCACCAGAATCGGAATCTGCGGAAAAACTCCCAGCGGACGAAGCTTCTCTCCAACCCCCTCCCCAACGGAAGGGACAGGATCAAGAAAAAACGCCACATCGGCTCCAAGCCTCTCCGCAATCCCGCGAATTTCGCAGCGCCCTGGATGCATCGCGCCAAGAATCGACAGGACGGCCGCCGCATCGCTGCTGCCTCCACCAAGACCCGCCGCCACAGGAATTCCCTTTTTGAGCCTTATCGTCCAGCATGGCTCCACCCCTGCCTCCTCCGCGAATTTCGCAGCCGCCCTCCAGCAGATGTTGGCCTCCCCGAGCGGAATGTCCGGAGATTCGCTCTCAATGGCGATTCCCCTCCCATCCCTCAGACCGACCACGACATCGTCGGACGGAGCGCCTAGCGGATGGAAGACTGTCCTTATCTCATGGTAGCCATCTGCACGTTTCCCCACCACTTCCAGAAAAAGATTGATTTTGGAAACTGCTTTCATTGGGGAATAAATTAAGCACGCCATGCGAATTTCGCAAGATCAGGAACTCAGGCGCCGGCCTTGATTTTTCCGATCAGACGGAGCAGGCCGTCGAGAATTGTCGCCGGATGCGGAGGACAACCGGGGATGAATATGTCCACTGGAAAAAAGTTCTCAAGTCCGCCACGGATCTCCGAACCGTCCCTGAAGATCCCGCCGGAAATCGCGCAGGCCCCGACGGCGATGACGACTTTTGGCGAGGGAATCGCATCGTATGTCTTTTGAAGCGCGAGCGTCATGTTCTTCGTTATCGGCCCTGTCACGAGAATTCCATCGGCGTGACGAGGGGATGCGACGAACTGTATTCCAAATCTTCCCAGATCCCAGCCTATCGTCCCGAGGACGTTGGTGTCCGCCTCGCATGCGTTGCATCCTCCCGCGCTCACCTCGCGCAATTTGAGGGATCTGCCGAAAATGCTCCTGATCTCCTTCCTCAAGGCCAAGGCCTTCCTCTCCATGCATGGACTAATTACAAGATCATTTCGCGAGGAGGAGCAGAGCGAGTATTCGCGATCGAAACTGATCGCCTTCTCCGGGCAGGCCGAGACGCATTTTCCGCAGAATATGCAAAGCCCGATGTCAATCGAAACGCCACTTCCCGATTTCTGGATACAGGATACAGGACAGAGGTCCGAGCATTTCATGCATTGCGAACAGCGCTCTTTAATCTGAGGCATTCCTAGGAATCTTTCTGGCATTGGGAAATTAGGATCTGGGAACTTGAAAGTGCGATGCCCCTGCTTGAGCCTTGATTTCACGACTCTGATCATCTTATTCGCTCCTAAAGGTCAAAACCGCAGTATGAAAGGTTGAAGCTCTTGTTGCAAAGAGGGAAATTGTATATTAGTTCGTCCTTCAGCACAACTTCAAGACCTCCCCAGTTGTGGAATGACGGATCGACAATCTTGTATCTGAGGAAGCGTCCGTCCGGGCCTGTCACCGCAGTGTGGCAGACTTCCCCGCGCCAACCTTCGACCATTGAAACGACCACGGAATCCGGTTTGGGCGCCTGGACAGGTATTTCCATCGCCCCCTCCTGGGGAAGACTGTCAAGCTGTTCCAGGATGAACGAGGCGGAATTCCTGGCCTCGAGCCATCTGACGAGAACGCGTGCATACACGTCGCCGCTATCGCACGAGACGAGAGGGATTTGGGAGAAGCTGAACAATCCGGTGGGAAAGTCGAATCGGGTGTCGCGGCGTATTCCGGAGGCACGCGCGGCGACCCCCACGACTCCAATCTCCTCCGCAGTGTCCCGGGGGAGAATTCCACAATTCTCGAATCTTTCGACCGCCGTGGAGGATTCGAAGAGGAGATTCGCCGCGTCCTCGAGATCCCCAAAGGAATTCTTGAAGCGCCTCTTCAGTTCCTCCGCCCCATCCCTGTCCAGCGTGAAACGAACTCCACCAGGGATCACGGCACTCCGCCCGAATCTGTTGCCGCAGAACATGGCGGTCATGTTCAGGAAGTCGCCCCTTATCCTGCCGCAATAGGAGGCGGTGGGCAGAAAAGCGACGTCGTTGGAGATCGCGCCAATGTCCCCGGAATGGTTCGCCATCCTCTCCAGTTCGAGTAGAATCGCCCGGACGGACATCGCACGGGGGGAGAGCGGTCGGCCCGCGCCGAGAGCCTCGAGAATCTGGCAGTAGGCGGTCGCATTGGCTATCGTGCTGTCACCGGCGGCAGTCTCCATCAGGTGGATGCTCCTCCCGTCCGGCCCACCAATCAGCGATTTCTCTATGCCGCGGTGCTGGTATCCAAGCGAAATCTCCAGATTGAAGACTCTCTCGCCATGGCACTGGAAGCGGAAGTGACCCGGCTCTATGATGCCAGCATGGACGGGCCCGACTGCGACTTCATGGACATCGGAGCCATCGACGCGGGCGAAAGGGATCACCGACGGCTGGATATCCTGTCCGTCAAGCCGGAACCAGGCGTCAAGCCCGGAAAATGAATGATGAAATCTGACCGGATTGAAGCGGGGGTGCCCGGCGGGGACTACCCCGAACTGCTCCGCGATCTCTCTTTCAAAGAGCTCCGCCTGCGGACATTTCGCGGACAGCGAAGGAAACGAGTCGGAGTCGAGGATCGACGTGCCTATCATGAGACGCCCGCCTTGGTCGTCGGCGAGGACCGCCATTATCTGGACTTGCGCGGATCCGTTCTTCATCGCGAAGAGAGAAGCTATCCTCGCCTTCCGGGCGATGCAGAGCGCTGCCACAGCATCAAGGAGAGATTCCATCGGAACGGGCTCGATGCCGGAAAGCGGAACCGGGACGCAGTTGCGCGCAAGAGCGAAAATCCCGAGCCGGGAGTTCATAGCTTGAATCCTCCACCTATTTTCCCCAGAAAGACAAGGAGGGGGGCTGGAAGATGCAATCCGAGAAATATGGAGACGAGCAGAAGCAGAAGCGGAGGAAGTATCGCGGATGCGGATTCCCTCCACCCGGAACCACCCCGCGGAGGCTCTCCGAAGAACATCTCCATCGCCGCGCGGGACATGGCTCCGAAAATCAGCAGAAGCGGGATGAGGAGAAGCGCGCCGCTCAGATACATCCCCCTGCGGAAGACCTCCCTCAATATGAGGAATTCACTGACGAAGAGCCCGGACGGAGGCGTTCCGCAAATCGCCAGGACACCTGCGAACCAGAGAACTCCGCTGGCGGGAGAAAGCTTGAAGAGCCCCTTCACCTCCCCGATCCTGCGCGTGCCGGAGGCGGAGAGGACGTTCCCGGACACAAGGAAAAGCATCCCCTTCGTCAGGGAATGATTGATCATGTGCAGCATGGTCGCAATGATCGCCGGACCTCCGAGCCCGGCCCCGAGGACGGCCATGCCCATATGCTCCACACTCGAATACGCGAGCATCCGCTTGTAGTCCCTCTGGGCGATCATGAAGAAGGCCGCCACGAGCGCCGATACAAGCCCCATGAATATCATCAGCCCCCCGCTGAACGAACCAATGCCGGCGCTCCAACATATCCCGTGGACCCTGAAAATACCGAGGAAGGCGCAGTTCAGCAACGCCCCCGAGAGAAGCGAGGACACGAACGCCGGGGATTCGCCGTGGGCCGCGGGAAGCCAGCTGTGCATGGGGGCAAGCCCCGTCTTCGTGCCGTAACCCACAAGGAAGAAGACGAAGGCGGCCATTAGAATGCCAGAGTTGGCCGAAGTGGCCGAACCCAGAAGATCGGAGATGAACAGGCTCCCCTTGGCCCCATCGGAAAAGGCAACCATCACGAGCAGGTTGCCTATCAGCGAGAAACCTATCCCAACCGAGCATATCATGACGTATTTCCATGCGGCCTGCAGAGAACGCCGGTTGTGATGGTAGTAGACAAGAGGGGCGCTCGCAAAAGTCGTGGCCTCTATCCCTATCCACAGAACACCAAGATGCTGCGCGGCGCAAACCAGGCTCATCGCACCGCAGAAGAACAGAAGACAGGCGGTGAAGAGGTTCTTGGGAGAGTCGGCGAAAATGAATCCATCGTCGTCAGGCCCCTGATGCGCGGCACCCTCAAGCCTGATGTATGACGCGGCGCATATGGACGAGCAAAGGAACAGCAGGCTCATCGTGCATAGAAAGAGATGCCCCGCCTCGTCGAAGCGGAGCATGCCGCAAAGAGCGGGAGCAGAACCGAAAAACAAGGAGCCTATGGAAAGAACCAGATGCAAAGACGCAGTTGACACGAGAATGGCATTCCGGGACCTGTCCCCCCTCACAAAATAGCTGGCGGCTCCGGCCAGCATCGGAATCAGAATGATAGCCAAGATCATCGGAATGGAGCCTCCCGGACAGCATCGTCGCCGTCCATCGAATCGGTGTCTATGTGGTCGAATTCCCGGTTGATGTGGAAGACGACAATCCCGGACAGGAGGACGAAGACGAGAAGATCCAGTATCACGCCCAGCTCGACAAGCATGTTCTGCTCCAGCATCAGGGAACTGCCGAGAAGATATATGCCATTCTCGAAGACGACATATCCGACCACCTGCGTTATCGCCTTGATTCTGGACACCATGACGAAAAGGCCGGCGAACATGGTGAAGATGGAGGCGGAAACCCCAAGAATCGCTATCCCAGGGGAAAAACTCCCCACGCGCCCGGAAAGCCAGAAGGAGAAGACCAGCGCAGCCAGACCTATCAGAATTGACGCGGAATAGCCAACCAGCGGCTCGACCTCGCGCTTCGCGTCAACCATCCTCAGCGCTCTCCTCAGCAGAAACGGAAAGGCAAGCGCCTTGATCGAGAATATCAAGGACGCGAAGAACAGAGCGGACGCCGAAGCATGGTTGAGCAGAGGAAGCACCGACAGCATTACCCCCTGAAGAGCCAGAATGTTGATGCAGCCAGCTATCCGGCTCGACGCCAGAAGCGCAAAATCCGCGACTATCATCACCACGAAAATTGTCTGGAGCCAATCCCTCATGCCGACACCCCGGCAGCTATCAGAAGCGCCAGACTCGAAAGCACCGATGCAAACACAAGCATCCTGCGGACCTTGTCGAATCGAAACCTGGCCATCACCGACTCGAGCGTCCCGACGCAGATGCAGACCAGAGCGACCAAGGCGATCTGCAACGCCATTCCGTAGAGCAATCCGTGGGTGGATGGCGGAAGCAGCACGCACGATACCAGGCTCGCGAATATCCACAGCTTCAAGGCCGCTCCATAGAGGATGAAGGCCAGATCCGGGCCGCTGTTGTCCAAGACCATAACCTCATGGACCATGGTGAGCTCAAGGTGCGTGTTCGGATCGTCGGCCGGAATCCGGCAGTTCTCCACGAGCAAGAGCATGAAAAGGGAGACCGCCATCAGGACCCTGACATCGGACGACAACGGGGCGGAGAACATGGGCAGCGCCCTGAAACCACCTGATGCCACAGCCGCAGCCAGCATCAGTATCATGAAGGCGAGTTCGGCGAATGGCGCAAACATCGCCTCCCGGCTCGCGCCCATGCCCTCGAAGCTGGATCCCGTGTCGAGCGCGGAGAGCAGCGTCGCAAATCTCGCCAGCGCCAGCATGTATGCGGCCAGAAGCACGTCTCCAGTGAATGAAAGGATGGAACCCATGGATGAAATCGAAAAAACCGCCAGCGCAAAGATGATCGCCGCAAGCGATACCGCAGGGGCGATCCTGAATACCCAGCTCGCGCTCCGGCTGTAGACCGAGCCCTTGCGCAACAGCTTGAAAAGATCGAAATATGACTGGAGGAGAGGCTGGCCTCTCCGGCCGGCATAGAACG
>CAZGJP010000073.1:2053-10446 GCA_964526605.1 uncultured Lentisphaera sp. | reverse complement strand
TCCAAGCTCTATGGGAGGCGGCGTTGCCTTGAGCAGGACAGGATCAAGCTCAAGGAGGCTTCCGAGAAAAGGACACTGTTGTCCTACACATGCCATGGAGGTCTTGTCGAAGCGATCATTCCTGTTTATTCCGACAATGCTCTCGTTGGGTTTGTGATGACTGGCCAATTCCGTACGGCATCATCTCCGCCAACAGCTGTATTGGAGGACTGGGCATGCAGGCATGGATGTGCCGACGAAATTGTTTCGGCATTTGCCGAGGTGCCACAAATACCAGTGGAGAAACTTCCGAGCATGTTTGGAATCTTCTCCATATTGGTCCGCTCCATCGCTAGGGAGGGGATAGCCGGGATACATGGCGACATGCTTGTCGAAAAAGTCCTGCATAGGATAAGATGCGATATCGCAAATCCGCCCAGCCTTGCCGAGGCGGCGCGCCTTGCCGGACGCAGCCGTTCCTCGGTGTCGCATGCGTTCAAGGCCAGACTTGGGAGATCGTTCAAGTCATGCGTGATAGACATGCGTCTTTCCCGTGCTGAAGAAATATTGGGCGGCGGCCACAGCATCACCGTCAAGGAGGTCTCGTCGAGACTTGGCTTCAAGGATGAGTTCTACTTCTCCAGGATTTTCAGGAAATACCGGGGCTTTCCACCGTCGCATCTGATCAGGCACCGTAGGGCTCCATCCACTGCGGGACTGCAGGATCCTTGAAATCACGACTTTGCTACGTCCGCCCGGAATAGACGTGATCTGTTTTCTGCGGCCCTGAGGATTTCGCGTTTATCGGGAATTCCGTAAACCTCCTTTTTTGAAGCCATGCGGCCGCTTATCGCGCCGTATATCTCCTCTGCGGTGACATGGGGATTCTTTATGAGTTCGCATTCCCAAACAACTATCGTGCGCCATCCGAGCCTGCGGATTTCGCTGAGATTGAGCTCGTCGCGGGCGACATTTCTATCGAATTTCTCCTTCCAGAAGCGGACGCGGCTTTTCGGGTCCGAGGCGTTCCCGCATCCACTGTGGCGGTGCCAGAAGCATCCATGCACGAAGGCTTCCATTCTATGTTTTTTCAGGACTATGTCCGGCCGAGCCAGGATCTGTGTTCTCTCGTGATGTTGTCGGCCATGTTTGCAACCGGGCGGGCCGTGTCAGTCGCCTATGATCTTGATTAGAACTCTTTTCGGGCGGCGTCCGTCGAATTCCCCGTAGAATATCTGTTCCCAGGGGCCGAAGTCCAGTTTGCCGTTAGTGATTGCCACCACGACCTCCCTTCCCATGATCTGTCTTTTCAGGTGGGCGTCGCCGTTGTCCTCGCCGGTGCGGTTGTGCATGTATGATGAGACTGGTTCGTGGGGGGCGAGTTTCTCGAGCCATTTCTCGTAGTCCTGGTGCAGCCCTCCCTCGTCGTCGTTTATGAACACCGATGCGGTTATGTGCATGGCGTTGCAGAGGGCGAGGCCTTCTTTGACACCTGACTCGGCGACGGCATTCTGGACTTCGTGGGTGATGTTCGCGAACCCCCTTCTGGAGGGGATCTTCATCACGAGCTCCTTTCTGTGGCTTTTCATGCTTTTCCTCCGGATTGGCTTTTGATTTTTCGAATATATAATGTTTAGTCTGGAAAACAAAGCCGACAAAGCGCCGTGCGAAGCGGTTCCGCGCACGGCAAAGGAGACTTCAAAAATGGGCAGACGAATTGGAATACTCACAAGTGGCGGGGACTGCCCCGGGCTCAACGCCGCCATACGCGCAGTGGGCAAGGCAGTCCGAGAACAAGGAGGGATCACTCTGGTCGGATTCAGGGATGGATTCAGGGGGCTGGTCTTCGACAAGTCCGAGGATCTCGACGCGATGTCGCTGTCGGGGATAATCTCCCTAGGCGGCACCATACTGGGGACGAGCAGGGACAAGCCGCACAGGATGCCTGTCGGAGGCAGGGAATTGGACATGTGCGAGGCGGCGGCGGAAAACTACCGGAAGCACGGCCTCGAGGCGATTGTCTGCATCGGCGGAGGCGGGACCCAGAAGAACGCCCTGAAGCTGAAGAAGATGGGCTTGAACGTGGTTACCATTCCGAAGACGATAGACAACGACATACCGTGCACCGACACATCGATCGGCTTCGACACCGCGCTCGGGGTCTGCACCGATGCGATAGACAGGCTTCATTCGACGGCAATGAGCCACCAGCGCATAATCGTAGTGGAGATAATGGGTCATCGTGCGGGCTGGCTGGCTCTCGCGGCGGGAATGGCTGGAGGGGCGGACGTCATACTGATTCCTGAGATACCCTACACGCCCGAGAGGATAGCGGAGGCTGTGAAGAAGCGGAAGTTGAACGGGAAGAGGTTCAGCATCGTCGCTGTGGCGGAGGGGGCGATGAGTCTGGAAGATGCAGCGAAGATAAGGAAGCTTGCGGAGAGGAAGGATAAGAGCGAATCCGGGGAGGAGCGCGGCAAGCTCGCCGGCTCGCTGTCCGCATTCCACAAGGCGCACGCCGAGAACACCCTCAGGCTGACCAATCTTCTGGAAAACATGACCGGGATAGAGACCCGCCTGACGATACTGGGGCATCTGCAGAGGGGCGGGAGTCCGTCGGGAGCCGACAGGCTGCTCGCGACGAGGCTTGGAACCGCCTGCGTGGAGGCGGTGGAGAAAAGACGTTTCGGGGTCATGCTCGCGGTGAAAGCCGGAGAGATCGCCCACGTTCCTATCGAGGACGTGGCCGGGGAGAAGAAGTTCGTCCCCGGGGACCATGAGTGGATACGAAGTGCAAGAAGCCTGGGCACCAGCTTCGGCGACTGAAAAGGAAAAGGGCGAAGGCGGCTCCGCCATCGTGGAGCAGCTTGCGCTGCAGCGCAAACGAAAAATTCATTCTTTGCGCCGGGACGGCGCAAAGTACTTGCCACTTCGCCTGACGCTCGGACGGCCATGAATGGGTCCATGGTTTCCCGGGATTCTGCAATTGCCAAGGAGACAAATCCTGTTCAACGAAGCTCCGGCATATTCCATATGATTCCTTTTCCCCCTTGAAACCCGCCATGATGCGGGTATATTAGCGCCTCTTTTTCATATCAACAGCAATATGGAGCGGATATCATCATGGGGAGAAGACTTTTCATCGCCGGCAACTGGAAGATGAACAAGACGGCCAGCGAGGCCGCGGACCTGGTGTCGAAGTTGAAGACTGAAATAGGCGCCGCCGCCGGGAAGGTCACTGTGGCAGTCTGTCCGCCTTTCACGGCTCTCGACCGAGTGTGCGGAATCCTGAAGGGCTCGAGCATCGCGGTTGGCGCCCAGAATCTGTCGGACAAGGCGTCCGGCGCATACACCGGGGAGGTGTCCGCCTCGATGCTGCTCGATCTGGGCGTCAGATACGTGATAGTTGGCCACAGCGAAAGACGCCAATATTATGGTGAGACCGACGAGATCATCAACAAGAAGGCGAGATTCGCTATTTCCGCGGGGCTTCTTCCGATAGTCTGTGTGGGGGAGACGCTTCAGGAGCGCGAAGCGGGCAGGATGAAGGACGTGATAACGACACAGTTCAAGGGTTGTCTGGGGAATTTCACCAAGGAGGAGATTCTCAAGACCACGATAGCATACGAGCCCGTCTGGGCGATAGGCACCGGGAAGACAGCCACCCCGGCGCAGGCCCAGGAGGTCCACGCATTGATAAGGTCAATGCTCTCCGGAGTCTTTGGCGCCGAACTGGCGGAGCAGATAATAGTCCAATACGGTGGTTCGGTGAAGGCCGACAACTCGAAGGAGCTGATGGGGCAGAAGGACATTGACGGCGCGCTTGTCGGCGGAGCGAGCCTCGACCCGGCAGGATTCGCAAAATTAATCATAAACGCCATCGGGTGAAAAAATGCAGACCCTTATAACTCTTCTGATGGCGGCCGATGTGTTTGTCGCCCTCATCATCATCGCGCTGGTGCTGGTCCAGCAGTCGAAGGAGGGCGCTCTTGGCTCTTCTTTCGGCGGAGTCGGCGAGACTGTGTTTGGCGCCCACACGGGCGGACATCTTGCGAAGCTGACGATTATCTTCTCCGTTCTCTTTCTTTCGATCACGCTGGCGCTTGCGATAATCATCGGTCACAGGGCCCAGCCGAGGGGCATAGTTGACAGGGAACTGGCGGTGAAAGAAGCCCCCGCGAAGACGGCGGAAGATGTCAAGACGGCGACCGACAAAGGGGAGGTTGAAGCCGGCAAGCTTGTGGACGAAGCCGCCGCCGGAGTCGGGAAGGCTGCCGTCGGTGCGGAGGCGGTGAAGGACGCCGCTGTTCCGGAGGCTTCCAAGACCGGACCTGCAGTCCCTCCCGCGCAGCCCGCTGAAAAGAAATGAGCTTCTCCGCGGCTTTCTACGAGGCGTTCGAGGAGGAGGAGCTGCAGCTTCGAAAGTTCCTCCCGTCCGGACATGAATATTTCTTCACTTGGAAGACCATCCAGGAGGAGCACGATGCTGGAGAGCCTCCAGCGGCTCCGATCATCAGCACGCGCACGCAGTCTAGAATCCCCGATTCCTGGGCGGAAAAGCTCGAAGGCATCATCACGCGATCGACCGGCTACGACCATATTGCAGACTATCTCTCCCGGAATTCGGCAAAGATAGCGTCGGCATATCTTCCCGACTACGCCGCCAGGGCGGTGGCCGAGCACGCCATGATGCTGTGGACATGCCTGCTGCGCAAACTGCCTGTGCAGAGCAAGGCTTTCGAGTCATTCCACAGGGATGGGCTCACCGGGCGCGAAGTCAGGGGGCGCAGTGTCGCGGTGATCGGCGTCGGCCGGATAGGATCGCAGATAGTGGACATAGCCGCCGGGCTCGGGATGGACTTTGTCGGAGTCGACATAGTGGAGAACCCCGAATTGAAGAGGATCTATGGGCTCCGCTATCTGCCGCTCCCCGAGGCGATCGCGCGTTCGGAGATAATAGCATGCGCCCTGCCCCTGACCAGGCTGACCAGGGGGATGCTGGGTGGGCATGCGCTCTCGGCCGCACCGAAAGGGGCGATCTTCGTGAATGTCGGCCGCGGCGAAGTCTCGCCGGCCAGGGATCTTCTGGAGCTTGTCGAAAAAGGGATATTGTCCGGCGCTGGACTCGATGTATACAACTGCGAGAAGGAGCTTGCCGCGGTGCTCCGCGACGGTCTGGACCCTGCGGGTCTCGAGGGAGAGTCTGCGGGGGAAGTCCGGGCCCTGCTTGAAATGAAGAAGAATCCATCGTTCATCCTCACGCCGCACAACGCCTTCAACACCGAGGAGTCGGTGCTGCGAAAATCGCAGAGGACGGCGGAGAATCTGGGAAGTTTCCTGAAAACCGGAACGTTCATAACTCCGATAAGGCCTTGAATGCGCGGCAAGGTATATATTTTCGCCTTCATCCTGAGTTTCTCTGTCACGGTCATGGTCAGAGGCCTGTTTTTCCTCACCAGCTACCGGCTGGGGATGAGCGACGGGCAGAACCTCCTTCTGGCTCTCGTCTCTGGCATGGCGTATGTGGTCGGAGCCCAGCTTTCGCATCATTCCAGCAGAAGGTTTTCCTCCAAGGCGTCCACACTTTTCCTCGTCGGAATGCAGATGCTCTCGTCCCTGCTCTGCTACTTCCATCATTCGTTCCTGGCCTTGTGCATTCTCTTCTCCATCTTCGCGCTCGCGAATGGCATGACGTGGCCGTTCGCCGAGAGCTACGCCAGCGCAGGCTTGGACAGGAAGAAGGCGTCCTCATCAATAGGCATATACAATATCTGCTGGAGCGGCGCGGTTCCTCTGGCCGTCTGGGCTTCCGGCTGGATCATCTCGGGAAGCGGGCCGGGAATTTTCATCTTCGTGTCAGCTGGCGTGCTTCTGGCGTTGCTGCCGGCCTTCCTCTTCCCGCGGGACATCCCCCATTCGGACCATTCGCGGTCCGGGCAGGACGATCCGGGAGAGAGGATTCCCGGCGCAATCCGGCTACTCTTTTCGTCGAGATGGTCCATGTTCTTCTCATACTGCCTCATCCAGCTTCTGAGCTCGCTCCTGCCCGGGCGTCTCAAGGAACTTGGAATCTCGGTGGACTCGGCCAGCTTCATCGCCGGCTTCGTCGACGTGTCGCGCATATCGGTCTTCACGTTCATGTCCCGCACCCACTGCTGGCATGGAAGCAAGGCATTGCTGGCCTCCTGCTCTCCAGCCCTCGCCGCCGGATTCGCCATCTGCATGCTCGCAGGATCGGTGAAGATGATAATCGTCGGCGAGATCGTCCTGGGAGCGTTCGCGGCGGTTGCATACTACGCGGCGCTTTTCTACGCCATGCACGTTGGCAACGCGAAGGTCGGGGCGGCCGGATCGCACGAGAGCGTCATAGGAGCGGGATTCGTCGCCGGACCTGTCGCCGGGCTCGCTGCGGAAAAGCTCGCCACGTCGTCCGCCGCCGCCTCGTCGGTCGGCAGCCCCATGCTTTCCCTGGCCGTGCTTGGCACCGCATCCATCGCGGCCTCGACGCTCTGTCTGCTGAAAAAGGACGAAGAATCTTGAAATGCGCGGATTTCGCTGTAGATTACGCGCCCTGAACCTTAAAAACCGGAGAATTCCATGTTCAACGCATCCGACCTGAGGAAGGGGCTGAAGATCGAGATAGACGGCCAGCCATATGTGATCACCGAGTTCGAGTTCTGCAAGCCCGGCAAGGGGACTGCGCTATATCGCTGCAGGGTGAAGAATTTAATCAACGGATCCACGATGGAGAGGACCTACAGGCCGGTGGACAAGATAGGCAAGCCCGATCTCGAGGAGCGCGAGCTCATGTATTCATACCAGGAGGGGGATGTCTTCGTGTTCAGCGACAACGAGACCTTCGAGGAGCTGAGGATAGGCAGGGACAAGCTCGGCGACAGCGCATATTTCCTGATAGAGAACGCCGAATGCAAGGCGCTATTCTTCAACGGACAGCCCATAGACATCGCGCTTCCGGTCTTCATCGAGAAGAGGATCGTCTACACGGAGCCCGGAGCGCGCGGCGACACGGCGACGAACGTGATGAAGCCGGCGAAGATAGACAACGGCTACGAGCTCAACGTGCCTCTCTTCATAAACGAGGGAGACATGATAAAGATTGACACCCGCACCGGGCTCTATGTCGAAAGAGTCAACAAAGCCTGATTCGATCAGGCGCATCGAAGGCCTGAAGCGGGTTCTGCTCAAGAGAAGCCTGCTGATCAGCTCCATCAGGAGCTTCCTCATGGAAAGGAGGTTTCTCGAGTTGGAGACGCCACTTTTGCTCGACTCCCCTCTTCCCGAACCGCACATCGAGGCGATTTCCGCGGAAAATGGCTTCCTGAGGACTTCCCACGAACCGTTGCTCAAGGCATGCCTCGCCGCCGGATACGACAGGATATTCGAGATTGGACCATGCTTCAGGCAGGAGGAGAAGGGCAGGCTTCATCGCGAGGAGTTCACCATGCTCGAATGGTATCAGGCGGGAGCCTCCTCGGCGGATTTGATCCCGTTCACGAAGGACCTCCTGGTCCGCGCCGCCGAAACCACGACAGGATCGACCGTAATCAAACATGGCGGGACGTCCATTGATCTCGACGGAGAATGGGAGATAATCCCCTTGAAAAAGGCCTTTGCGGAATTCGCAGGAGCGGACATGGCCGATTCCGTGGGAAAGAACCGCTTCGAGATGGATCTTGTCGATAGGATAGAGCCGGCATTGCCGAAGGACAGACCGTGCGTCCTGACTGGCTACCCGGCGGAATTCAGGGCATATGCGAATCTCTCCGCCAGCGATCCATCCGTGGCGGACAGATGGGAGCTTTACATCGCAGGGATCGAGATTGCAAACACATACAGCGAACTTGACGACATCCCTGAAATCCGCAGGGTGATGAATGATGCTGCGGAAAAACGCGCCTCGATGGGCATGAAGAAATACCAGGAATGCAAGATCTTCGAGGACGCCATCTCCGCCGGAATCCCAAGGTCCGCAGGTTGCGCGATGGGAATAGACCGCCTCATGATGATACTATCAGATGCCAGATCGCTCGACGAAGTGAAAATCTGAAAAACAGGACGGATGCGGGCGGTCCGCACCGCAATGCACACCCATTCCCATCACGATCCCTGACGGCGAGGGACGTGTTCAGTAAACTACGTTCGTTTACAGAATCCGTACATGTAAAGATTCACTGGACGACCTAGTTCAGTGAATATTTACACGGCGAGGCCGCGGGCCAGGTACTTTGCGCCGTCTCGGCGCAAAGAATGTTTGCGCGGGGACCCGTCTCCGCCTGCGGCTACGCCGTGGCATGCCGCGCAAACTGCTTCTGGACGCAACGCACTCCATGGTTTCACCTCCATCAAATACTTTGCGCGGAGACCGCTTCCGCGGCCTTCCGCAATCGTTCACG
>CAZGJP010000073.1:0-1953 GCA_964526605.1 uncultured Lentisphaera sp. | reverse complement strand
TCCATCAAATACTTTGCGCGGAGACCGCTTCCGCGGCCTTCCGCAATCGTTCACGTTCAAAAAAACACGGGGGCTTGCATGAAGGTCAAGGGAAAATCGTTCACTTTGATAGAATTGCTCGTCGTCATCGCCATAATCGCGATATTGGCCGCGTTGCTCCTGCCTGCGTTGCAGCGTGCGAAGGAGACGGGGCGGAGGATTGTGTGTATTGGGAATCTGAAGCAGATGGGGACCTCCTTGCATTCCTACGCGCAGGATCACGACATGTTTCTGACCACATGGGAGAGGACCACTCTGAGCAATCATGCCAAGCTTGGATACTACAGCGAGGGAATGGAGAAGGCCATGGAGCCATACATGGGCTCGATAATTCCGCGTTCGGAATGGGTTTCCGGGTTTTCGCCTGGGAGCCAGATATACATTTGCCCTTCTTCTCCCACAAAGTTCAACACAACTGACACTGCGGGTGGAGGCAGGGGCAAATACTATCACAGGGGCGGCTATGTGCATGCAACGGACTACAACTCGAGGCAGTTCAACTCATACGAGGGGCTTTACTATCACTACAAAGGCAGTTGCATGGCCACCGATTCGTCGATTGGAAGCCAGGAAAGCATATCCCTGAAGACATTCTCCAAGCCGTCCACCACACCATTTCAATGGTGTTCAAGACGTTTGACGAATGCATCGGAGTTGGAAAAAGAGGACGGGACCGTCTCCAACAACGTTCTTGCGGCGGCCAGTTGGCATGGATGGAAGGATGTCACTCCCCCGAGGCCAACCTTGTTCATGGACGCCCACGTGAAGATATTGGTTTCTTACGACTACACTCGTCATGCCAATCAGAAGATAATGCTTGGTCCCTACAGCACATTCAACCTTGAGACCGGGGGAGGGAGTCCGCCTCACAAAGCTTGGGACTTCGGGATAAGCGAATTCTGAACCGTTGGCCGTTTTCAGAGGTGATCCGCTTCGCTTCCGCATTCATCTTGCGATATGATCAACAACGGGTATTGTCATGCTAAAACATAGTGTTCTGCGCTTGTCGTTTTTGTGCTTGTCCTTTTCAGCCGTTCTCTCCTGTCTTCTCGCTGAAGACGCTCCGACGACGCGGAGGCGTTTGCTCAACGCCTTCGAGAGCGGATCCTATTCGCGAGCCGGCTCGTGGAAGATGCAGAAGGTCGGGTTTTTGCCCGTGGGCTCCGGTGGCGAGGCTAAGCTCGGGGAAAAGCAGTTCCGTTTCTCTGGCGTTGCCGAGATAAAGGGAGCAAAGGGGGATTGTTCTATCTACGGAGGGAAGCTGGCCTCGATAGCCAAGCTGTCCATCTGGGTGAAGCTCGATCCGGATTCGAACGTGGCGAAGCTGGGTTTCCAGACGAGGGACAGGGATGGCGAAGGTTTGTTCGTCCTTTTCGACGCCGACTGGACAGGATGGAGAAAGCTGGAGACGGACCTCGTTTCGGGGCTGGAGCAGGCGTGGAAGCAGGCGGACAAGAACGGTGCGGTGGACTACCCGGTCAACGGGGTCAATCTTGTATGGTTCACGAAGGAGCCGGGGGATACCCATCTTGACGTTGACGCGCTGGAGCTTGTCGAGAATGTCCCTGCAGATTCCGGCAGGATCGACAGGGACATTCTATTCCCCGAATGGAGCCCGGAAGGGTGCGGCGGGGCGGCCGTCGCCATATTGAACAATTCCCGTAAATCCAAGGAGGATGTCGAGATGGAACTCGTCGTCCAGGAGGATCCGGCGCTCTTCAACAAGACTCCTCCCGACCCCGTTCTTGGAAGCGACCACGCCCTTGGCTGCAAGGGATGGCTGATCTTCGACGACAAGAGGACGGAGGACATAAGCCTTACCGATGGGGACGAGAACAGCAACGCCTCCACCGAATGGACGAACGAACACTACACCGAGGCCTCGCAGATCGTCGCTCTCGGGCGCGAAATCAA
>CAZGJP010000072.1:4592-10706 GCA_964526605.1 uncultured Lentisphaera sp. | reverse complement strand
CCTTTTCATGGAAAATTTTGATCCAGCCTCCATGCCAATACCGAAAACAGCAAACGACACCTTTGTCAACGGGATATATCCCTACGCTGGAGGCGGGATGAAGCGTGAAGAAAAGGAGATGAAGAATTCCGTTGCGGCATATTACGCATGCATCAATCAAATGGATTTTAATGCGGGCCGAGTGATAGAGGCGTGCAAAAAACTCGGGATCTATGATAATACCATATTCGTATATACAAGCGACCACGGAGAAAGCCTTTTCGAGCACGGCAAAATAGAAAAGCATTGCATGTTCGAAGGTCCTGTAGGAATTCCCTTCATACTGACATGGACAGGAAAACTGCAGAAAGGGGAACGCAACGATCGTCTTGTATCAGGGGTCGATTTCCTTCCGACACTGGCAGCACTTTCCGGTCTCCCGATTCCAAAGACGGTCGAAGGTATCAATGTCGCAGACAAGCAAACTGAAGACAAGGATCGCGTGGTCTTCTCAGAATTCTATGAGCCGAACAAGGTCTTTCCGGAAAACAAAACAGCAGTCCTCCCCATGCGTATGGCAAGATGGAGGGAATGGAAATGCTCATACACACATGGAATTGCCGACCAGCTATACAACCGGACAGAAGATCACTTAGAGATGAACAATCTGGTTCTATCAGACAAACCACTGACAAGTGAACAACGTCTCATCTATGATCGTATGAGGCTTGCTATACTTGACGACTGGACGGTTGATCAGTTCCCGCTTCTTCCAGCAAAAATCCTCAGTGAGCCGGACGGTGCAAAGATTTCTTGGGAGACAGGTGAATTCAAGAATTTCTCAATATGGCGTTCCGACAAGGGAACTCCGATGTCTGCCATCAAGCTTGCTGAAACTGACGAAACTTCGTACAAGGACAGCTCCACAGAAATAGGCAGGACATATGCATACTGGGTAATCGCCGAAGTCAAACTTGCTCGACCCTTTGTTGACTGGCGCAAGATTTCACGCTTCGGCGATAAACCCGTCCTGGCTGAAAATCTCCCAGCTAACATTCCAGCGACCAGACGGATGACGGTAGTCCACACGGGAAAGGACAAATATGATTTCCCATATATAAAAGCGGTCAACTACGTCTTCCAGCCGGTTATAAATAAAAATAAAATGGACTAAAAAGAGAAGAAACAAATGCCTTTTAAAATCGCCATAATCGGTGCCGGCTCTGTAGGATTTACGGGAACACTGGTTAGAGACATCCTCGCGGTCCCTGAACTTCAGGACTGCGAGATCGCCCTCATGGACATAGACAAGAATAGTCTCGAACTTGTCCGGAGCCATCTGGCCCACCAGATCAGGGAGAACAAATGCTCGACCCGGCTGACAGCCACAACAGATCGCCGCAAGGCGCTCTCCGATACAAGATATGTAATCGTATGTTTCCGAATAGGCGGTCTCGAGGCATTCAAGCTCGACATTGAAATACCGCTTCGGTACAGGATAGACCAGTGCGTCGGAGACACCCTGGGGCCCGGGGGGATATTCTACGGACAAAGGGGGATTCCAGAGATTCTGAAAATCTGCAGCGACATGCGGGAGCTATCGGAGCCAAACGCCATGCTCCTGAACTATGCCAATCCGAACGCAATGATGACTTGGGCGGCCAATACATATGGCGGAGTCCGTTGCGTAGGACTCTGCCACGGTGTCCACTGGGGAAGATGCCAGCTTGCAAGCATCATAAGCCTTCTTATCAACGAAGGGAAAAAGGAAGGCGATCCGGGATACAGGAAACTTGAATACCGCGACATAGATATCGTCTGCGCCGGGATCAATCACCAAACATGGTATCTGAAGGTTGGATATAACGGAAAAGACTGGTGCAACCGCCTGCTTGAAGGATTCGAGAAGCATCCGGTCTACAGCAAGGAGGAAAAGGTTAGGATAGATGTCCTTCGCCGATTCGGCTACTACTCCACAGAGTCCAACGGACACCTGAGCGAATACCTGCCTTGGTATCGCAAGCGTCCAGAGGAATTTAACAAGTGGTTCAGCCTCGAACGCCCTCTGCTCGGAGAGACAGGCGGATATCTAAGAGTCGTCTCCGAAGGCAATGCGATGTTCCCAACGCACGTAAAAAAATGGCTCAACTCTCCTGTCAAGCCGTTTTCACAGAACGACCGCTCCAACGAACACGGCTCCTTCATAATTGAAAGCCTCGAAACTGGACGCATATACCGCGGTCATTTCAATGTCATAAACAATTCCACCATAAGCAACCTTCCTCCGGACTGCGTGGTCGAAGTTCCAGGCTACGTGGACAGGAACGGAATCAGCATCCCCGCCGTCGGACCTCTCCCTGATGGCCCAGCCGCCGTCTGCAACGCAAGCATAAATGTCCAAAGGCTTTCAGTGAATTCTGCCGTCTCAGGAGACGACAGACTGCTACGACAAGCCATGCTACTCGACCCGCTCACGTCGGCCGTATGCACTCCGCCAGAGGTTTGGCAGCTCTGCGACGACATGCTCCTGGCCGAGTCCAAATGGCTGCCTCAATATTCCACAGCCATCCGTAAATTAAAAGAAGGAGGCTTGAAAAATTCGAGGATCAAGACGAGCAATTACACTGGTATGGCAAGAGTCAAGGTCCGAACCTTAAGGGAACTGCTGGCGGATAAAAAGACCAAGGAAAAAAATCTGCAGAATTGAAAAGAATATAACATATAGGGACTCTTCAATGAGTAAAAAAACAAGATATGTCCAAGTCGGTGTCGGCGGAAGGGCCTCGTTCTTTTACGATGCGATAGCGGGGAAATACAATGACACGGCCGAACTACTTGCCTTCTGCGACATCAACCGGACTCGGCTCGAGCTTGCTCGAGACAAGATCGTAAAAGAATTTGGAGCAAACCCAGTCAATCTCTATAAAAATTCTGAGTTCGACGAGATGATTAGAAGGGAAAAACCCGACTGCGTAATCGTGACGACGATAGACCGGACCCACCACCACTACATCATCCGCGCGATGGAGCTCGGATGCGATGTGATATGCGAAAAACCAATGACCATAGACGAGGAGAAATGCCAAACCATCCTCGACACTATAAAACGCACCGGCCGCAGGCTTCGCATCACTTTCAACTACCGCTACTCGCCCCACAACACGAAAATCCGCGAACTAATAATGAACGACTGCATCGGCAAAGTCCATTCGATCCACTTCGAGTGGCTACTCAATACCGAGCACGGAGCGGACTATTTCAGGCGCTGGCACAGAGACAAGAGAAACAGCGGCGGACTCCTGGTCCATAAGGCCACACACCATTTCGACCTCGTCAACTTCTGGATCGGTTCAGCACCCAAAACAGTCTTTGCGATGGGAGACCTGCTATTCTACGGACGGGCGAACGCGGAAGAACGCGGCGTGGACAAATTTTACCATCGAGGCACGGAGGACAAAAGCGAAGACCCATTCGCTCTGCACCTCGACAGAAATAAAAACCTCAAGGCCATGTATCTCGATGCCGAAAAGGAGGATGGATATCTCCGGGATCAGAGCGTCTTTGGCGACGGAATAAGCATCGAAGATAGCATCGGGGTTCTCGTCCGATACAACAACAAGGCCATAATGACCTACTCCCTCAACGCATATATGCCATGGGAAGGATATCGGGTAAGCTTCAATGGCCCGAAGGGAAGAATAGAAGTCCTTGTCGCTGAAACCTCATACATCAATGCCGGAAGCGAAAGGACAAAAGAAGGCGCAGTCAAGAACAAGACAATTCATGTTCTGCCCATATTCGGTAAACCCTACGAGGTCGATATCCCACCGGCGAAAGGCGGACATGGTGGCGGGGATACCGTTCTTCTAGAAGATATTTTCGGTAATCCGGGTCCGGACCCTTTTCATAGGGCGGCATCCCACATCGAAGGAGCCATGTCAATTCTTACCGGGATTGCAGCGAACCGATCCATCGCGACCGGTCTTCCAGTCAACATTAAGGATCTTGTCCAATTCTAAATCCAAACTCAATAAATCTATTAAAACACGGGGTTGTCATGAGCAAGACTATTAAGGTGCTCGCAATGCTGAGTCTGCTTACCGCATTCTGCCACGCGCAAGACGTTAATAACAGATTTGCCAAGCATATCTCCACACACGCTGCGGCAGCGGCCAAGCTCTCTCCGGGCGTGGTCATGGCTGTAGGCAGTTCAACTTACGGTCGCTGGAAAACGATGGCTGAGGACTTCGCTATTCCAATATATAACGCTGGCATCTCCGGAAGGAAGGTGGAGGACATGCTAAATATGCTGGATACGGTAGTAATTCCAGCCAAACCAAGTGTGATAGTCTATTTTTGTGGCGGCAACAACATCGGAAACAGCAGCGATCCGAAGCGGGAGGAGATTGTCTTGGAAGGATTCAAGAAGTTCGTCTACAGAGTGAATGCCGCTCTTCCACATACGAGGATCATCTACCAATCGATCAACCCGACTCTGGCTCGTGCCAAGGCCAAAGATCTGTGTTTGCAGACCAACGCCCGAATAAAGGAATTCTGTGCTACTGATCCGCGCCTTGGCTTCGTTGATACCACATCTGTGGTCTTGGATGAAAATGACAGCATCCGCGAGGAGGCGTTCGTTGAAGACCGACTGCATCCGAACCAGACAGCTTACACTGCATTCGTCCTCCTCCTCAAGCCAGCAATATTGGCAGCAGAGAAGGCTGCAAAGGAGTCGAAGCGATCGGCGGGAGATTAGTGGAATATGAAGAGGCATTAATTCGACATATAAATCAGGAGCTAAAATGAAAAAAAATACGCCAAAGTACAGACTCGGAAATATCTTGATTGCCGCCTGCCTGAGTGTATCAGCCTATACCTCCATGTCAGACGATTCAGAAAAGCATGGAATGACAAAATCAACAATCTTCGACATCCGAGAGCACGGTGCTGCAGGAGACGGCAAGACCCTAGACAGCCCAGCCATTAACAGGGCCATCGAAGCGGCAAGCTTGGTCGGAGGTGGAACTGTCCACATCCCGGCTGGAACATATCTGAGCGGATCCATACGATTGAAAAGCAAGATCAATCTCCATCTTGCCCCAGGCGCAGTTATCCTCGGTGCCCCGCAGGAGATGAATGCATACGACGAAACGGAAGACTTCATCCCCCCCGCATACCAGGACGGTGGACACACCTATTTTAGGAACAGTCTCATATGGGGTGAAAATCTTACCGATGTTTCCATCTCAGGACAGGGAATGATCAACGGTGGTGGAATGACAAGTTGGAACCCCGTACTCGACAAGATGGCTGGATGTGCTTCAGAAGGGATGCTTTCTCCGCCACCAAAAGATGAGAACGGCAAGACTCTCCCTAACGGCGGGATGCCTCCAGTCCGCAGGGGGAACAAGGCTGTGGCGCTTAAGCTATGCAAGAACGTACTGATAAGAGATGTGACCATTTACCATGGCGGGCATTTTGCGATTCTCGCAACAGGCTGTGACAACATGACCATTGACAATGTCACGATTGATACGAATCGCGACGGCATTGACATAGACTGCTGCCACAACGTGATGGTGAGCAACTGCCGTGTCAACGCGCCGATGGACGACGCGATATGCCCGAAGAGCTCATACGCGCTTGGGGAGATTCGCCTTACCGAGAATCTTGTGATCACAAACTGCCAGGTGAGCGGCTTTGAGGAAGGGACTCTCATAGACGGCACCATGAAGTCCGGCCCAAAAAATTGGGGTGTCGGTCGAATAAAGTTCGGAACTGAGACAAGCGGCGGATTCCGGAATGTCGCGATATCCAACTGCGTATTCCGCAACAGCATGGGACTGGCGTTGCAGATGGTGGACGGAGGCATCATGGAAAACGTGGTCATCAGCAACATCGCGATGACCGATGTGAAGAAATACGGCATGTTCATCACTACAGGCAAACGTAACCGGACTCCGGCTCTCAAGACCAACAGCCGGATGAAGAACATTCTTATTTCAAATGTGGTTCTTGACGGAGTAGATTCGCGGGCTGGCATCATAATCACCGCCATACATGACCACCATATAGTTTATATACCAAACGAAAAAAAAATTAAAAAAACAATTGGGTTAAAAAAAATTTTTT
>CAZGJP010000072.1:0-4582 GCA_964526605.1 uncultured Lentisphaera sp. | reverse complement strand
ACATACGTCTAACAAGCAATGGCGGAGAAACGAAGGATTTTTCGGGGAAAAAAGTCCCCGAAGCCGCCAACGGATATCCCAAGCCGGACTGGGCCGGGACGATTCCCGCATACGGCATATTCGCGCGGCACGTCAAGGGGTTGGAGCTCGCCAACATTAAGTTCAGCCTGAAGGCGGACGACACTCGCCCGGCCGCAATGTTTGAGGACGTGGACGGGCTTGAGATATCAAATCTGAAGGCGCAGACCGCAAATGGCGTGCTGGGTGCGGTATTTTCAGATGACGTGAAGAACGTAACAACCCACAATTCACCTGAATTTGAAAAAAAGAAGACTGAATAGGATCATGGAAAAATACAAGGACAAATCTTTGGAGGTGGACCAGAGGGTCGAGGATCTGCTTGGGCGCATGACACTCAAGGAGAAGGTAGGACAGCTGAACCAGAAAATGTCGGGCTGGGACGCCTACAGGAAGATTGGCAGCCGCTTCGAGCTTAGCGCAAAATTCAAGGAACTCGTTTCGGCATATGACGGCATGGGTGCGCTTTATGGGCTATTCCGCGCCGACCCGTGGTCGCGTGTGACTTTCGAGAACGGAATCACGCCGAAAGACAGTGCGAAAGTCGCAAACATGGTGCAGAAATACGTCATCGAGAACACGCGTCTGGGGATACCAGTGCTCATTTCTGAGGAATGCCCGCACGGACATCAGGCGCTGGACGGCACGATGTTTCCTACGAACATCGGCATGGGCTCGACATGGAATCCGGAGCTTTACAGGAAGGCCATGGGTGTCGCTGCGGCGGAAATAAGATCGCGGGGGGCGCATCTGGGGCTGGTGTCATCGCTCGACATGCTTAGGGATCCGCGCTGGGGGCGTTCAGAGGAATGCTACAGCGAAGATCCATATCTCGCCTCGCGGATGGCCGAAGTAGCGACAAGAGGGCTTCAAGGGATAGAAAGGAAGGAACTGAAGGGGAACAGTAAGATTATCGCAGTGCTCAAGCACTTCTGCGCCCAGGGAGCCGGCGCTGGCGGGCACAATGCCGCCCCCACCTTCATCGGTGAGAGGGAACTAAGGGAAATACATTTGAAATCCATGTCCGCAGGTGTGAAGGCCGGGGCACTGGCCTGTATGGCGGCTTACAATGAGATAGACGGAATAAAGTGCCACGCCAACGAGCAACTACTAACGAAAATACTGCGCGAGGAGATGGGGTTCGAGGGAATTGTAATGGCCGACGGTGGCGCGCTGAACCATCTGATAAGGCAGACCGGAGACAACGAATCCGCGGCCGCACTCGGGCTGAAGGCCGGAGTGGATCTCAGCCTCTGGGATGACGTTTACACGAAAATAGAAGGCGCTGTTAGGCAGGGCAAGATATCCATTGAATATGTTGACCGTGCAGTCGAAAGGATATTGCAGATAAAATTCTTGCTCGGTCTTTTTGACAACCCCTACACCGACGAGAAGCTGGCTGTACGCGTAGTCGCCAATAATGAGTCCAAGAAAATAAATCTGGAAGCTGCAATGGAATGTCCAGTGCTCCTGAAGAATGAAGGCGGACTTCTTCCGTTGGACAGGAATTCCATAGGGAGCATAGCGGTGATAGGTCCGAACGCGGACAATATCTACAACCAGCTAGGTGACTACACTTCGTCTCAGAGGGAAGGCACAGGATATACTGTTCTGCAGGGGATAAAGGAAATTGCAGCAAAGGGGACAAAAGTATTTTATGCAAAAGGATGCAGGATACGTGGCAGTTCAAAAGAAGGTTTCGCCGAGGCAGTCTCGCTTGCGAAGAAAGCAGATGTCACAGTTCTTGTCCTTGGCGGCTCGAGCGCACGCAACTTCAACATAAGATTCGACAGCAACGGGGCTGCAATAGTTTCTGATGACGACAAGGATTCCGAAATGAACTGCGGCGAGGGAGTTGATGTATCCAGTCTTGAACTGCATGGCGTACAGGAGGAACTTGCAAAAAAAATAATCTCCACAGGCAAACCTGTGGTAGTCGTGCTGATTCAGGGACGGCCGCACGCGATTCCATGGATGGCCGAAAACTGCAAAGCCATTCTTTGCGCCTGGTATCCAGGCAAGGAAGGCGGCAAGGCCATTGCAGAAATTCTTTTCGGAATTGTCAATCCGAGCGGAAAACTTCCGGTTTCCATACCGAAATCAACCGGACAGATCCCTGTCTACTACAACCACAAGGACAACATGGCCGGAAGCTACGCGGACATTGACGGACTGCCACAATATCCCTTCGGGCACGGTCTCAGCTATACAACTTTCAAATACAAAAACTTGAAGATCAAAGGCGGCGGAACAAGAACAAAAGACATTGAAAACGGATGCAAAATCGAGATATCCATCGAAGTGGAAAATATCGGAAAAATGGAGGGAAAGGAAGTCGTCCAAATCTACGTGTATGACATGGAGGCGAGCATACGGAGCAGGGTCAAGGAACTCAAGGGCTTCGAGAAAATATCCCTCAAGCCTGGAAAATGCAGGAATCTGAAGTTTTACCTCGGCAAAGATGAACTCTCGGTATGGGACTCCAAGATGAGATTCACAGTAGAACCCGGCAACTTCAAGGTCATGGCGGGGGGAAGCTCAACGGCCTGTCTTGTAAAAACATTTAAACTGGCATAGACATGAAGAGCAAAGGCTTTTACATACTTTCAGGCGTTTCCGCAATCGGAGCAACAATACTGAATCATGACGCGTTGGAGGCACGGGAAACAGGTTCCAGGCCCAACGTAGTCCTCATTGTGGCCGACGACCTCGGCTGGGCTGATTTGGGAGCAAACGGAAGTAAATATTATCAGACCCCGGCGATGGACAAGCTTGCCTCCGAGGGCGTGCTTTTCACAAGTAGCTATTCCTGTGGGCCCAACTGTGCACCAAGCAGAGCTTCAATAATGACTGGTCTCTACACTCCAAATCATGGGATTCTTACTGTGGACAGCTCGGAAAGGGGCAATCCAAAAGAGCGGAAGCTGGTCCCGGTCAAAAATATTACCGAACTCTCTCCCGAATTCATAACTTTGGGAAAACTCCTGAAAAAAGGTGGATACTCCACCGCCGCTGTAGGGAAATGGCATTTGGGAGAAAATGAGACAGGCCCTGAAGCCCACGGTTTCGACCTGAATGTCGGTGGCGGCACACAAGGCTTTCCTCCCTCATATTTCAGCCCCTACGGATTGAGAAAGATGATCAACGGAAAGAAAGGCGAGTTCCTGACGGAAAGGCTTACGGAAGAGGCCGTGAAATTCATTGAACAAAACAAAAATAATCCTTTTTTCCTATATCTGGCTCACTACAGCGTCCACACTCCCTTGCAGGCCCCCGAAGGAACCGTATGTGAATACAAGAACCGCAAAGGGGATGCCGGACAAAACAACCCCACTTACGCGGCAATGGTCCAAACACTTGACGAAAGCGTGTCGAAAATTGTCGGCAAGATCGACAAAGTAGGACTTGGAAGAAAAACTTGTGTGATATTTATTTCAGACAACGGCGGCCTCCTGCCATATACGTCCAATTCCCCTCTAAGAGGGGGGAAAGGCATGCTGTACGAGGGAGGAATAAGGGTGCCCATGATCGTGCGATGGTCTGGGATGCTCCCATCCGGCAGGATTGACAACACCCCAGTCACAGGGGTAGACATTCTGCCGACGATATTGCAAATTGCAGGTCTTGATCTCCCCAAAGAAATGCATCTTGACGGACAGAGCCTTCTCGATTTGCTGAAGGGGAACAAGTCTCTGAAGGAACGTTCGATATATTGGCATTTCCCATGTTACCTTGGCGGAGGGGACGAATCCAGCTCCGACTCCTTTTTCCGCACAAGACCAGTTGGAGCGATACGATGCGGTGACTGGAAGCTGCTTGAATTTTTCGAAGACCGACGAATAGAACTCTACAATCTCAAGGATGATATAGGAGAAAAGAAAAATCTGGCGCCAGAAATGCCTGAAAAGGCGGAGCTGCTTCTCTCCGATCTCCGCGAATGGCGTAAAAAAGTCGGGGCAAAAATGCCGACGACAAAAAAAGAATAATCCAAGAATTCAGGAAAATCCGCAAAACGGGAGAAGACAAAATGAAACCTATATTCGAACGAAGTCAAAATCCGGCAATAGTGGCGAAGGAGGGATGCATTTGGGCCGATTCGATGGTGCTCAATCCCGCGATAGTAAAAGACCCTCTCTCCAACTCAATCCATATGATATTCAGAGCATCAGGACCATGGCCTCAGAAAAGAATATCAGGCTTGAATCAGGATCCATACCCGGTCTTCCTAGGATATGCAAGAAGCGACGACATGGGAAGGACATGGGATGTGGATTTCAACAGGCCGGCTCTCGCTCCGGCGCTCGAATATCAGCAGGACAAGATCCGAATCGTAGACGATGAGGGAAACACCGTCGTTAACTACAGCAATGGATGTCTCGAGGATCCCAGAATATGCGTGATCGAAGGTGAATATTTTGTGACCGTCGCATGCCGCATATTTTCCCCTGGTAGATATTGGGCGAAAGGAAACATCTCGAGCAGGCCGGAATGGTCGAAATCACAG